>JBGSRO010000095.1:0-1891 GCA_041737535.1 Pirellulales bacterium
TTTTTCGCAACTGCCGTTCTCTCGATGCTAACGTCAATCGTAACTCGTTCATATGCGGAAGTTATTTTGCGTTCGTTCCTAAGAGTTGACATCGATTGAATGGAGACTCGCTCGACTGCAAACTTAATTCAGTTGGAAAGCGTTACGTCTGGATTCCCGCCTTCGCGGGAGTGACGTTTGGTAGCGCGAGTGCCGTTGGCCTTCGCGGTCGCGGATACTACGCAGCAACGTCGCTTGGCTGCAAGAGCGCTTTCACGTCGGCAAGCAGTTCGTCGCTGCTAGCATTCGGGCTCGTGAGTACGAGGTAAGCCGTGTGGCGGTCGGCAATGCGAAGTTTGCCGCCGGATCGTTCGACAAGTGCCGCGATTTCGCGGCGGCTCGTGTAGGTGAGCACCGCATAGCGATCTTCGCGATGAACCGTGCTGATGCCCCAACTATGTGCCCAGACGCGGAGCCGCGCACGTTCGAGCAAACTCACAACGACGGCTGGCAAAGGTCCAAAACGGTCGACCAGCTCAGCGCCGAATTCGTCGACCTGCGACAGTTCGGTCAGCTTCGCAAGCCTTCGATAGAGGTCGATCTTCGTGCGCATGTCGGCGACGTAGCTCGTCGGCAAATAGGCCTTGCCCGGCAGGTCGATATTCACATCGATCGAATCGGCCGGCGGCAGTTGCTTGAGTTGCCGAACGGCGCGCTCGAGCAGTTGGCAATACATTTCGTAGCCGACCATTGCGATGTGGCCGCTTTGCTGAGTCCCTAGCAAGTTGCCCGCGCCGCGAAGTTCGAGGTCGCGCATGGCGAGCGAAAAACCGGCCCCCATATGGCTAAACTCTTCGATCGCGCGTAGCCGGCGCGCGGCATCGCCCGAGAGATGCTTTCCCTCATCGACCAACAGATAGCAATAGGCCCGGTGCTTGTACCTGCCGACGCGGCCGCGAAGCTGATGCAAATCGGCCAGTCCATAGCGATCGGCGTCGTCGATGAACATGGTGTTGGCGTTAGGGATGTCGAGACCACTCTCGATGATGGTGGTCGCGAGCAGAATGTCGCACTCGTGGCGGACGAACTGGGTCATCACCTCTTCGAGTTCCCCCTCGCGCATCTGCCCATGACCGATGGCGATGCGGGCTTCGGGGACGATTTGATTAAGCCGGTGAGCGATCTTCTCGATGTCGCGAACGCGGTTATGGACGAAGTAGGCTTGGCCACCCCGATTGAGTTCGCGCAACAGCGCGTGGCGGATAAGTTCTTCGTTGAATCGTGTGACTCGCGTCTCAACGGCGAGCCGATCGGCCGGGGGCGTTTCGAGGTTCGAGATACTCCGCACCCCCAAGAGAGCCATGTGCAAGGTGCGGGGGATGGGCGTCGCCGTGAGCGTGAGCACATCGACAACACTACGGAGCGCTTTGAGACGCTCTTTGATTTCGACACCGAAGCGTTGTTCTTCGTCGATGATCAAGAGGCCCAGATTGGCAAATTGCACATCGTTTGACGCTAATCGGTGGGTGCCGATCAGAATATCGACGACTCCTTCCTTGGCCTGCTCGATGAGCGTGCGTTGTTCTTTGGCGGTGGCGAAACGACTCAGGCAACCGATCGAAAAGGGAAACTCGGCCATCCGCTCACGAAACGAACGGGCATGTTGCTCGGCGAGCACGGTCGTCGGCACCAGCACGGCGACTTGATAACCGGCGTCGATCGCTTTGAAGGCCGCTCGCATGGCGACTTCGGTTTTGCCGAAGCCAACGTCGCCACAAAGCAGGCGGTCCATCGACCGGGTGGTCGTCATGTCGGCCTTAATGTCGGCAATCGCCTGGGCTTGGTCGGGTGTTTCGGTGTAGGGAAACGACGCGTCGAACTCGCTCTGCCAAGGTGTGTCGTCGGGAAAGCG
>JBGSRO010000133.1:0-46287 GCA_041737535.1 Pirellulales bacterium
GGTGCCATTTGAAAATCGGGGAGCTAAGGAAAAACCGCCACGACGCGGCGAGCGCCACGAGCACAGCGAAAAGGCTCACCAAAGTTGACACCCTTTCGTCAGAAACTCAACATTACCAATACTGTTTTCAATGGCAAACCAGCCATTTTATTGAGTTTACGAGGTCAGTACGCGCGCGAAATTCAATCGACTTGGCCGTTCACTGCTGGTTCTGATCGAGAGCGGTCGCGCCAAGTCCGGTGTGTACTTGGCGCTCTTTGCGTCGTGGCGGTTCATTAGACAGCGACCGGCAATAAATGTCGGGGCAGCTTGCGAAATCGGGAAGTTAATTCGCGGGCGATCCTAGCGGAGATTGATCGCCACGAATCGCGCCGCGTCGGCGCGAATTGACGGCTCTCCAATCGACATACCAACTAAGCCGTTTGTGCTTTGACTGACATAGCTTTTGCGCCGCCAAGAGGTACGACGACTCGCCATCAAAGCTCGCAGTGCGGTGACGTGAGGCCTGATGGAAGGCTGCGTCAATGGCCGGAACGGCAGCCGAGTTGTGTGACCCAGGAAAGCAAGAATTACCGTGCGACGGTTGTCGGTGGTGTGGCTCACCCATCATCGTCGGCCAATGCCTGCGCTTGCTCGAAGTAACGCTGCAATTCTAGAAATCTCTGACGGTCGCCGCCGCGGTCGGGGTGGGTCTGTTTCACTCGTTCGCGATAGACGGCCAAAAGTTGTGCCGTGGTGAAGGGTATGTGGAGTTCGAAGACTTCGAGGCATCGGGGCCGTTCGCGGCGGACCCAATGGGGGAGCTGCCTCGGGTACTTCACAACTAGCACGAGCGCGCGGCTGAGCCGACGGTAACTGGCTCGCCAGTCGATGTAAGCACACACATAGCCGGCCAGTGGTACGCCGACAATGACCGCCACGTAAACGAAAACGACCGACCGATCGACGGCATCGGGCCAAGGATGGGAGGCAAGCAACAAGTGCATCGGCGAGCCAATTGCGGACGAAGGGGCGAAACCGCGATTGTAACCGATGGGGCCGAGCGCCGTCGGGTCAAAATCATCACGCCGCGCCGAGGTCCATCTGGATACCCTCGCCAAAGTAGTAACGCCGGGCGTCGGGGTTGTTGAGCACTTCGTTACGGGTTCCTTCGCAGAGCACAGTCCCGTTGCGAACGATGTAGCTGCGGTCGGTGATTTCGAGAGTCTCGCGAACCTGGTGGTCGGTGATAAGAATCGAGATTCCCCGCTCGCGGAGGTCGCGGACGATGCCTTGGATGCTGTCGATGGTCACCGGGTCGATGCCCGTAAAAGGCTCGTCGAGCAGAATAATTTTAGGATCGGAGACGAGGCAGCGAGCGATCTCAAGCCGCCGGCGTTCGCCGCCCGAGAGCGACATGGTGCGGCTATGTTTGAGTTTGGTGATGCCGAACTGTTCGAGCAATTCGTCGCAGCGATGGCGACGGGTGCGGCGGTCGATGCCGAGCATTTCCATGACGCCGAGCAGGTTGTTCTGGACGCTCAGCTTGCGAAACACACTCGATTCTTGGGCAAGATAACCCATGCCCCCATCGCGAGCGCGGCGATACATGGGCCAGTCGGTGACGTCTTTGCCGGCAATCATCACACGTCCGGCATCGGGAGCAACCATACCACAAGTCATGCGAAACGAAGTGGTTTTGCCCGCCCCGTTGGGCCCAAGCAAGCCCACGATTTCGCCATAGTCGACGGAAAACTCGACCCCATCGACGACTTTGCGTCGACCATAGGTTTTGACCAATCCTTTGGTTTCGAGCAGCGGCATTGTTCGCTGGGGGTTGGGGGCTGGGGGGCGTGGGCGAGTCGGTCGCGTGAGCTTCGGCAGAAAGCAATGGTGGCTTTTAGCTGAGACCATCGCTACGCGCCAATGGACATTTGTTGATAGCTCGATGTCACCTCGATGACGCGATGAACAACCTTCTGAAATCGAGTTTGTGCCAGCATCGCGCGTCGGTAGCTTTGCTACCACGAATGGCCGGTTGCCGCGATTGTTTCGTATGCCGTCCATTGGTCATCGACCGATAGTCGCGAATTCTTATCACAATGATAAGATAGGATATTATTGGTAAAGTCGAATAATTGATTTGACAATCACACAATGTCGGTTACCTTAGGACAACCTGCGTGAACTTTTGAGCAGGTCTCTGGTTGTTGCAGGCGAGTAACAACATTGCCATCCGAAAAGGGGGAATGGCGTCTGGCGTGCTGCAGGTTTGCTCAACGCAATCTGACAGTTTTCGTTGCGATTGTTTCGTTTCATTTTTCTTCGCTTCCATTATCAAAGAGGTTAGTTCTAATGCGTACCCACATGTTTGCTAGCGTTCTCTGCGCGACTCTTTGCGCTTCGGCTTCGTTGCAAGCCGCCACGCTGACCCACACCTTCGATGTCAGTGGTTTGCCCTCACAAGGTGGTTTCTTTGACAACTTTCCCACATTGTCGTTTGACTTTGGCGAACCGGGCGAAATCACGCTGATTGATTTTGACCTAAACTACGAAGCCTTTGATCCTAGTTGGCAAAGTGAAGCGATCGTGTTCGTCGATGGCCAGGCTGATGGCGGGGGTGATTTCGACGTTCTTGATCCCTCGCTGTACGGTGCTGCCGACGATCCAGGCGTGTTCGCGTATGCTGACTCGTACGTTCCCTTTGGTATCGGTTCGGGCACGCCGTTCATCACGAGCACGGGGTTTGTCGGCATCACCTTGGCAGAAACCTTTACCGATGCCATTAATCCCAATGCTGTTTATGGTGACAACAGCTTTATCACCGTGACTTTCGAGACGGCTGCGATTCCTGAACCAAGCACATTTGTCATGCTCGGCCTAGGCGCCATCGTGGCAGGCGTGGTTGCCCGCCGTCGCTTGGCGTAACTCGGCTAGTGGTCTGTCAAAGCCGATAATTAGGGTTGTGTGCCACTGGCTATGCCAGTGGAAGTTATCGCAGACGTGACACCTGCGTCACTCTGGCGGAGCCAGAGGCACCCGAAGTTTCTCATTTGACGGTCCACTAGAGACGATCGCGAGAATTCATCTTAGTTCGTTTGCTCCGACATTTTCGCCTATCCAATCGTTGGGTCGGTTACCGACCCAGCGATTAATGGGCTGCTGTGCTCGCGTTGTCGACACTTTGGCAACGTTATCGGAGATTCGCTTAAACTACCACCGAGTTAGCTAACGTCCAGGAGTTTAACTGTTAATGATTTTCGATAGCAAACAACTGCTCGTTATCGCCTCGTTGGCGACAACGTCGCTCCTCATGACCGCGGTAACGACACGAGCCACTCAAGTGGTATACCTCGATTTCATTTCGCGAACGACCGCAGGTGAAATTCAATATACGACTGCGCAGCGTAATGCGATTCAATCGCGAATGGAACTTGACTATGCGCTGTTCGACTTTCAGTTCACTCAGGCAGCCCCAGTGAGCGGCGATTTTTCGACGCTCTTTTTCAATAGCGGTCAAGGGCTGGGACTGGCCGAACAAATTGATTTTCGCAATCTCGACCGAAATGACACGGCCCAAATTCAGATCACCGGCGCCGTCACTAGCTCACCTCAAATCATCACGCTCTCGGCCAATACGGCTTCGCACGAGCTGGGCCACCTTTTGGGCCTACGCCACGGCGATTCGTTCGGTCCGATTGGTTCGGGTCGCGACCCCAACACGGCTTTCGCTAACGAGTTTCGCCCTAGCTACCCCGGTCCGGCTGGTGCCGATGAGACTCGCTTTCACATCATGGAGGCCGACAACAATCCGAGCGGCTTCATCGAGTCGACCACACGCCAGTACTTCAGCGAGCGGTCGGCCATCAAGCTGGCCTTCAACGAAATTGGCACGGTCATCGCCGAAGCGCCCGGGGCGAATGATTCGATCGCCTCGGCTCAGCCAATCTCGCTGGTCAACATGCCGGTGCCCAACACGCTGTTGGCGGGCGACAACTTTGGCGAAGCCTTGTTTGTCGAGGCCTTGGCAGTAACCGGCATGCGGTCGTCGACCAATGACGACGACTATTACAGCTTTCAAGGTTTCGCCGGCGACTTGTTCAATATCGAAGTGATTTCCGATATTCTCGACTATCGGATTGCCAACACAATTGACCCCACGCTCACGCTGCTCGGCCCCAATGGTCTGCCCGTCAATTACTACGGAACTTCCGCGTTCAACGACGATGAATGGGAGGGACTCGATTCGATCTTGCTCGACATCGTGCTGCCATCCGATGGAACCTACACCATATTGGTCGATGCCTTTGACTCAACTGACACGGGTGGTTACGAGCTATTCCTTTATCGATTGGCGTCTGCGCCGGTGCCCGAACCGTCGGCTTGGGTACTGCTCGTCGGCTTAAGCCTGTTCGCTGCGTGGAAAAATCGCTAGAGGCTCAAGAGGTCGCTAAAAACCAAACGGACTGTCGCCCCCACCACCAAATGGACTATCGCCCGCCGGGGGCAGTCCGAACGGATTGGCATCGCCACCATCGTCATCCCCCCCATCGCCGGGCAGATCGAACGGATTGGAGGCCGGCGCAGCCGGCTGTTCTGGTGCCAAATTGTCGTTGGGGTCGGGCTGGGCTGGTGCCGCTTCTGTGGTGTTTGGTTTCGCCGCGACATCATCGGCGTCGCTCGGCGTTGTGAGGGGTTCGCGGTGGTAGGTCGGCTTGTCGGCACCGATTTCATGCAGGCATTGCACAAGCCCCGTTTCACCGATCAGGTACAAGCGATCGGTCTGCTCGTTGACGACCGCCACGGTGTCGGCGCTGGTGGCGACGCGTCCTTGCACGATGCCGGTCGCGTTGTCGATAACCAAGATCGTTCCGAGGCGATCCATTCCATAAACGCGAGTCTTACTGACGGCGACGATTTGCACGACGTCGGCAACTTCCCACATGCGCTCGCCAGTCGTGGCATTGAGCGAAAAGAGGCTCGGCCCTTCGGTGGCGACATAAACGCGATCGCCAACAACCGATGGCGAGGTGGTGATGCCGGCGCCGGTTGCGTATCGCCACAGCAGGTTGCCCGAAGTTTCTTGCAACGCATAGACATAGCCAGTCGCGGAAGCCGTGTAGACGACACCATCGCGAAACGCCGGGGCCGCGACCACCGGGGCTGATGTTTCGTAGCGATAGCGGACGCCAGCCGCGTCGATGTCGGCCACATAGAGGTAACCACGATCGGTGGCCCACACGAGGCTACTCTTGGTCGTAGTCATCGGCGTGTAAACGCGACCACTCGAAGCATAGATCCAAGAAGCGGTCTCTGGCTGTTTGAAATTAAACCCTTCGACCCGACCACTAAATTGCGGCGCGAAGACATAGCGATCGGTCAGCGATGGACCAGTCGCCGGAGCGCCGGCCAGTTGCCTGACGAATTCGATTCGCCCGGTGTCTCGCTCGATCACATAAACCGACGAGCCGTTGATGACTGCGACGAAGTTCGCGCTCACTGCCGGTCCGAGACTCGGATAGAGCGGGTTGCCAATGTCAGCGATCCAGTCGGTGGCCCCCGTCTCGGCATCGATCGCCTGTAGCACGCCAGCGGTGCTGAGCACAAAAAGTTGGTCGCCTTCGAGTGTCGCGCTTTCGACACGACTCCGCGCCGGGTCGATCGGTGCGTGCGAGAACCAGGCCCGCTGGAGTCCGTAGCCGCGCGCGAGATTGTCGGCAATGAGCCCGTTGCCAGCGTGGGCGAGTGGCAGCGAAGTGAGCCATAACGTGAGTGCAATCAGTAGTCGATTCCGATGAATCATAATTCCGACGTTCCTGATAGAGATAAGCAGTCGAACAAGCAGTCGCCTAAGGCATTTGAGCCGCTGGCGGTAGCCGGTGGATTAACTCTTAGTCTACTCGGTGGGCAAAGTCATTGCACGCTTTTCGTCGCGAGGCGGAACGGGCAGGCTTAACGCTACCAACGGTTCTGCCGATTTCACGGGCGCTAGACCATCCGCCAGCGATTGACCTAAACTGCGATTGTTCTCGTTCGTCCCACCGACTTGCCCGCCCGGTGCATGACTGCTCCCACCCGCCAACCCGATTTGCCGAGCCATTCGCAACTAGACCAGGCGCGGCTGGCGGAGATTCTTGGATACCTCAACTTCTCGTCCGGATCGAGCGATGGCAAGTTCCTCGCCGCACTCAGCGAGTTGTATGCCGAGGCCGAGGCGGCGACCGAGCCGGGACAACCGGCGATCGATTGGCTCTTTTCCACGCTTCGCAAGCGGCTCGAAAAACTGGCGAGCACCAGCCCCGCGTTCGCCAACCCACATCAGGCTCGGCACAGTCTCGACATTGTGCAGAAGCAATTCCTGCCCGAGTACCGGCGATTCCATTACGATCTGCTGTGGCATCGCAGCGATGCCGAGTTGTGGCGACCGTTTATGCTTGGGCGCGTGTTCGAGGTGGTGTTGAGCCAAGGCCCCCCTTGGGACGAAGTCGACCGTATCGTGCCGGTTGCGCGCGACCTGCTCGACGATTACATTGGCTATCGCCCAATCCCGGTGCTCGAATCGCAAAAGGTCGAAGCCTATCGTCACGAGTGGGTGCGGCCGATTCCGCTCTACCTCGCTTCAGCCGGCTTCGCCTACGACGAGCACCGTGAATTGCTTGAGATGACGCTGAAGATTCTCCGCGAGACCGACCCCGATCTGCTTGGCGACGCGTGGTTCAATCCCGAACTGATCGAAGAACTGTCGCTCGATCCGCGCGCCTACGACTTCGACCATCCGGTGAACCGTCGTCCCAACTATCATTTTGGGCAATGGGATCCGAACTGCACCGATCGCAAGGGCTACTACAAACGCTTTGTGTTGCAGCCATTGTCACTGAGTTGTTTGTGGAGTCGCGTCACCGATGCTGATGCGTCGAGCGAAACTGCCAAACGGCCTCGCGAGGAACTGGTGTTTGAAGCAGCCGCAGTGCTCGCCGGCACGATGCTCATGGCCTCGGGCACGAGCGGCAATCGTCCCAACTGCCACGGTTCGGACGTCACGCTCGGAACGCTGTTGCCGACCATTGCCGACTATCGCGACCGCTTTTATGCCGAGTTGCTCGAGCGAGCCACCGGTCCTCACGGCGACCGACTTCGCGCCGAGGCGCGCCGTTGTCGTCAACCTTTTGGCGCAGCTCGGCAACATCTGAACCAAACGCTGGCGCACCGTCGCTCGCTGCAATTGCAAAAGGTTCACCTCGCGCAAGTCTACGCCCGCATGGGCTACGCCGACAAAGCACTGGCCGAAGCCCGCAGCGTGCGCGTCGCGTCGGCGCGCATGCTTTGCCAAATCTATTGCCGCCTGACCGATGGCCATCACGCCATCGACCGTCGTCGGCTCGGCCGCGTGATTACGCTGCTCGATGAAATTGACGACCTTCTTAATCGTGGCATTGAATGTGGTGCGTTTGTCGATCCGTGGAACATCATTGGTTTTGGGGCCAACTTTAGCCTGTTTCCCGCGCTCGAAAACTCGGTCCACGACTACCGGGCCGACGATTTGGTGCAGCTCGTCGAACAGACTCTCGACCTCGCGTCGCGAGCCTGTGCCGAGGCGGCCGCCGTCGACGACCGCAACCTCGAATCGGGCTTTGCCGCCCGGCTCGCAAAGCTGGCCGACTGGTGGGATCAGTACGGAGCCTACACGGTGAGCGGAATCAAGGACTTGGTCGCCAAGGATGTTGAAATCAGCACCAATCTTGTCGCCGGGGCGCTCAGCGCGTGGTACAAGGCGGGTGCGGCAGCGGGCGACATCGGCTTTTGGAGCATTTTCGTCGACCAGTTCGATTCGCCCAAAGCGTTTCAGTTGGTTATCGAAGCGCTGCTCGACAAGAATGACCTGGTCGCGTCGATGGGCCTGATGATGCAGTGGGTGAGTCAAACCGACTACACGCCACTCGAAGATGGTGACGCATCGTTCCACTCGCTCGCGCTTAGGTGGCTGCTGATGGTCGAGGCGAGAATCGGCGAAGCCGACGATCAGCATTGGTCGCTGGTGGCGCGGTTTTTCGCGTATCTCGAAGCAAACGCCGAACAGTTTTGGCACGTGCCCGAGTTCGATCTCGTTGGCCGCACGCATCGCCGCTACGACGTCGACGAGCTATTCGGCGATGGCGACGAAGACAGCGATGACGACGATGAGACTTACGACGATGACTACGACGACGAACAAGAGGATGACGAGCTCGACAATCTGTTCAGCGCCGCCTACGACGAAGTCACCTTTCGCGACAGCACCGACGATGGGTTCGACTCGGCGATCCTCGACTCCGGTTTCGACGATACCGAGTACGAACTCGAAGAAGAGGGCGAACGACTGCGCGGGCGGTTGGCGTTCCTCACAACCGTCGCCCGCCTCTGGCGACAAGCGGCTACCGCCTGGACCAACACCTCGTCCCAGCGAATCGAGCAACTCGAAGCTTGGCATCGCGAAGCGGTCGACCGGTACACACAGCTCATCGAACTGCTCGAAACGGTCCATCGCCATCGCATTCCCGCCCCACGGTCAAATCACGAGTCGATGGTCGAGTACGATCGACGCCGGACGATGAAAGAAACGCTCGTCGAGCGAATCATCGCCACCTGCGTCGAGATGTCCGACGCCGGTCGCCTGCTGCGCGCGGCGGCGGGCATCGACGGGCAACCGACGGGCGAGGGACACCCCCTGTCGGCCATCGCCCGCACAATCGAAATTCTCAGGGCGCTGATCGTCGGCGACAAGGGTGCGGTACGCATCCATTGGCCCCTGTTCAAGCAGTCGCTGGTCGAGCAAGAACTGCTCTATCTGCCGCTTGGCAAAGGCGGCAGCCCACCTCGCATCGTCAAAGCTCGCGCGCTGCATCAGCTAATTTATGACTTGTTGGGTTGGCTCCCCCGGCTTGGCATGATTCGCGAGACTTGCCAATTGCTGCAAGTCGCTCAGCAAATGGAAGCGAAGCACCCAGTTGGTTCGGGCGCGGTCACGGAATACGATCGGCTGTTCGAGCAAGGCTACCAAGCGATGGTCCGCTGTCTCGTGTCGTCGGCGTCGGAGTGGCCCGATGTGCCACCCAACTCGGCTGACGACAGCCTCGTCGAATCACTTTGGGATTTGACCGAAACGCAGCTCACTCGTTGGCTAGAACACAGCAGCACTGTCAGGCTTAGCGTTGTCGAGAAACTGACGGGACGAGGTGACTGGCAAAAGTTTGTGTCGTTTGTCGAACGCTACGGCAAAGACCTCTTCACCCAGCAAAGGCTGAGCAGCCCCGGCAACTTGCGGGCGATTCTGCACCAACCGGTCGAGCAGTGGATCGCCCAAATGGAGCGGGACGGCGACGACGATGCGCCACGATTGCTCGACGAACTCGACGGTGCCATCTCGCGCGCCGAGGCGATCGAACAACTGACGCTCGCACTCGAAATTATCGTCGAAAACTACCGCGAGTATCGCGACTACAACTCGACAACCACGCAGTCAGACCATGGTGAACTGCTCTACACGTTTATCGACTTTCTGCGATTGCGAGCCGACTACGACCGCACGGCATGGCAATTAAAGCCGGTTTACTACGCCCATGAAATTCTCATCCGCGAAGGCCATGTCGAAGCGGCCGAATTGTGGTGCCAAGCGCTTGCACTGCGAACGCACGAGAAGGCCGACCACTACGAAACGCAGTTTGAAAAACTGTGTGACAAATATGGCATGAGACTTCCGGGCATCGCCGAAAGGCTCGCCGAGCGGTTCATCCGACCTTTGACAGTCGCCCGCCTGCGAGCACTCGCCGCACCCGCCATCGACGCGATCGACCGCGAAACTGAGAGCCCCGAGTTCACCGCGCTGACCGAAGAAATCACCGAACTACTGGCGGCTCCCAGCGGCGCTGGGATCGATGTGCCCGATTGGATACTCGCGCTTGAAGAAGAAGTCACCGATCTCCGCCGCCGCAAGCGGAACCAGCACATCGGCGACGAATTGCTGGGCCGCACGCTGCAAGTAAAGCTGCCGTGGGAAACGGTCGTGCGTGAATTGCAAGTGATTCGCAGCGAACAGTCGAAGCCATAAGCCAACTCGACGCTCCCCTCTTTTTCTGACACAGACCCATGCGGCACGGCTCTCAACTCGACCCCGCTAACCGCTTCGAGTCCGTGCGGCTCGAGCGGGAGTGGGATGACCTTGCCGGGGAAGACGAATACCGCCGCGCGGTCGAGTCGCGCAGCGTCGTCTATTTAGACGATGAGTCGCAGACGATTGTCACTCAGAATAATTCGCCCGACTTGCCGTTTCGTTACTCGATCAATCCTTACCGAGGTTGCGCTCACGGCTGTAGCTATTGCTACGCTCGCAACACGCACGAATACCTTGGCATGAACGCCGGGCTTGACTTCGAGACAAAACTTCTCGTTAAACACGCTGCGCCGAAGCTGCTGCGCGAGTTTCTTTCGCGAGACTCATGGCAATGTGAGCCACTGACGTTTTCGGGAGTGACCGATTGTTACCAACCGGCCGAGCGCGATTTTGAGCTGACGCGAAAGTGCCTTGCTGTGGCGAGCGATTGCCAGGTGCCAATTAGCATCGTTACCAAGAATGCGCTCGTGCTGCGTGATCTCGATCTCTTGGCTGATATGGCACGGCGACAATTAGCAAGCGTTTTTGTTTCGATCACCTCGCTCGATGCCGAATTGGCACGAGCGATGGAGCCACGAACAAGTACCCCAGCCGCGCGATTGCGTACGGTCGAAACACTCGCGATGGCCGGTGTGCCTGTTGGCGTGATGATCGCGCCGGTCGTACCGGGGCTCAACGACCACGAGATTCCCGTCATCTTGAAGGCTGCTAAAGGCGTGGGCGCGCGAGACGCGCGATACCTGCTGCTGAGACTACCACTCACGGTCGAACCGGTCTTTCGCGAATGGCTCGCCCGAACGCAGCCGACTAAACAAGCAAAGATTGAAAGCTATCTGCGGCAAGTTCGCGACGGCCGGCTCAACAGCGCAAAGTTTGGCCAGCGACACACGGGGACCGGCGAACTCGCCTCACAAATCGCGAACCTATTCCGCGTTTTTCACCAGCAACAGGCGTTCGCAGGAATGCCTGTACTCGATACAACACAGTACCGCCCGGCGATCCCCGCGAGTGGGCAATTGCGATTATTCTGACTGCTCCTACCACACCGGGGGCTGACGCCACCCTGCTCGCCTGTATTTCCCGTGACTTCATCATTCTTCGCTCATTGTTCATCATTTCCCCATGACCCCCATCCTCACCGACTGCCTCGAACTCCTCAGCCTACTCGTCCGCGAGCCCTCGGTCGTGGGCGCTGAAGACTCGTTCTTTCGCACACTCCGCCGCGAACTCGAAGAGGTCGGCGTTTACGTCCAGCATTACCAAGGAGTGCTGGTCGCCCGGGGGCGCGATCCCGATGCGCTGGTGCTTTCGGTTCACGTCGATCGTCATGGGCTGATTTGCACCGGGCCGAACGAGTTTCAGTATGCGGCCTTCATCACCGCTAACCGGGGCGAACTGACCGGCGACTCGGTCTCGGAACAAATGATGGAAACGCTTCAGGGTCGTTTCACGGGCGAGCGCGTGCAGGCGCATTTGCCCTGGTCGGGTGTTTATCTCGGGCAGGGCTGCATCACTCATTCGTACATTTGTCCGATGCGCAACAACTTGATCTTCGAGGTCGAAGGGCTCGAGTTCTTGCCTCCCGGCACCCCCGTCTCGTTTCTCGACCGGATGAAGGCCGACGCGACGCACGTCTCGGCGCAACTCGATAATGTGCTCAGCGTGGCGATTGTGCTCGCGCTGTTTCGGCACGGGTTTCAAGGGACTGCGCTGTTTACCGCTCAGGAAGAGGCGGGCCGCAGCTGGCGGTATGCACATGCTTGGTTTCAGCGCGAGCGAAAGGTCACCGACCGCTTGATGGTGCTCGACACGAGCCCGTTTCCGACAGCCGAGGCGGCCGAGTCGCAGTATGTCGTGCTGCGGCAAAAGGACGCCACGGCGGCTTTTGCCGAGCCAATTACCAAAGAACTTGTTGCTGCCTGCGACGATCTGGGCATCACCTACATCTTCAAAGACGCCTACGTCGAAGAGTTGAATAAAACGCGCGAAAAGCCGGCCTCGCTCGGTCGCACCGAACTCGGTCGACTGGTCGTCGCCAGTGAAGGCCGCATCAATGGCACAACGCTCCAGGTGCCGACCACCGGTTACCACACGGCCAACGAAACGGCATCGCTCGTTTCGGTCGATGCGGCACTCCGACTGTTGAAGGAGATTGCTGGTTGACGAGCTTACCCTTTCACGCGATCTTTCGTTTTTCCCGGCGCGGCGCTTTGCTCGATGAACTCAACGATCTTGCCGGCGACGTCTACACCTGTCGCGTTCTCGATGCCTTCGAGTCCGGGCGATGAGTTCACTTCCATCACGACTGGCCCGTGATTCGATCGCAGTAGGTCGACACCGGCGACGGACAGTCCCATCGCTTTCGCCGAGCGGACAGCGGTCGAGCGTTCTTCGGGGGTGATGCGAATCTTTTCGGCTTTGCCGCCGCGGTGCAAGTTGCTTCGGAACTCGCCCGGCGCGGCCGACCTTTGCATTGCGGCGACAACCTTTTCACCAACGACGAAGCAGCGAATGTCGCTACCGCCGGCTTCTTTGATGAATTCCTGCACGAGGATGTTTGCATGCAGCCCTCGGAAGGCTTCGATCACACTCTCAGCCGCCTTGCGTGTCTCGGCGAGCACGACACCGATCCCCTGGGTTCCTTCGAGCAGCTTAATCACCAACGGCGCGCCACCGGCGATGTCGATCAGCCCGTCGATGTCTTTCGTCGAATGGGCGAAGCCGGTGACAGGAAGCCCAATCCCCTTACGCGAGAGCAACTGCAAGCACCTCAGCTTGTCGCGCGAGCGGCTGATGGCTTGCGACTCGTTGACGCTGAAGACACCCATCATCTCGAACTGCCGCACGACGGCCGTGCCGTAGAATGTCTTCGACGCGGCAATACGGGGGATGATCGCATCGAAGCCCTCGAGCAGTTTGCCGCCGTAGAGCATCTGAGGGTTGTGAGTGGCGATGTTCATATAACAACGCAGGTAGTCGATCACTTGAACTTCGTGACCCCGTTCTTGACACGCATCGCGAAGCGACGAGGTGCTGTAGAGACTTGCGCGCTGTGAAAGGATTCCGATTTTCATGATCTGCCTTACAAGTATGTCGTTCGATGCACGGCGGTTAATGACTCATATGACTTCCCTGGAAGATGGTATCGCCCCCACGCGGCGAAACTCAAGGGTGAAGCGCGACAAGATAATACAAGCACGCACCGCTAGCGAGTGAGTCAACTACATATTGGTTGACTTACTGGCTTGTTTGTCTTACACACTTTACGTTCCAACGATCACGCCCCCCAGAAAACTGCTAGAGCAGTCGACCAAGAACCGGTCGCGAATCGCCTGGCGGCCGAGCAGCATCCGAAAACCCATGTCGTCGCGATTGGTGAGCGTCACCTCAATCGGCCACTGATGCTCGCCAAGCACCGCCTCGGCAACGACCACCGCCCGATGGGTGATCTGGCCATTCGAGCTTCGCACGTGGCGATATTCCAGCACCTCGGCCTCAGTGGCGAGCGACAGCTTCTTGCTTCGCTGCCGCGGGTGCAACACAAACCGCACGAGTTGCTTGCCATCGCGTTTGAAGCGTTCGACGTGGTAGGCGTGAATCGACGAAGTCCGCGCACCGGTGTCGACTTTGACCTTAATGCGAGTGACTCCCCACTGAGGGAGCGCGAGCCACTCGCGCCAGCCGATGGTCGGGGGTTGGGTGGCGTCATGTGGAGAGATATCGTCATTCATGCTGGTATTGTAATCGGTCAGTCCAACCCAATGAAAGTCGAACAATATACCTGTCGCGCTCCGCCGCGATGCATGTCGACTCTCACCAGCAGCCAGCCAATTCCGTGAGTCGTCGCGGTAAAGGTGTCTAAATCTCTCTGTCGCTTAACCACATCGATGGCTAACATCCTTCCCATGTTTGGCCCAAGGAAACCAACCGACGACGCCCCGCTGTCGCTCAAGCGGATCACCAATGCGTTTGCGGCCATGCTCGGTCAGGGCTCGCAGGCAACGGCCAAACACCAGGTCAAACACCCGACCGCCGAGGCGGCACCGACTCCTAGCGCGATTGTCGAAGCTCTATTGTTCGTCGGCACACCCAAAGGCGAGGCGATTTCGCGAGAGCAGCTAGCAGCGACCATGCGCGACGTTTCGCCGGAAGAAGTCGACCGGTTGGTCGCCGAACTCACCGCCACCTATGAAGCCGAGGGGTCGGCTCTCGTTATCCAGTCGTCGGCCGGTAGATATCGGCTCGGGCTGCAGAGCGACTACCAGTCGCTGCGGCAAAAGTACCTCGGTCGGCTCAAGGGAACGACCCTCTCGCCAACCGCGCTCGAAGTGCTAGCAGTTGTCGCCTATCGTCAGCCGATCGAGTTGTCTGACATCGACCGGCTTCGCGAAGCCAAGAGCCACCCGCTGCTATCACAGCTAGTCAGGCGTGGACTCGTCGCTCGCGAGAAGCTGAGCGGCACCCCCGCGAGAACTGTTTTTCATACAACGACGCGGTTCTTAACGCTGTTTGGCATCGATTCGATCGACCAACTGCCCCGGGCCGAAGAATTTGACTTGCCCGACCTGCCCCCCGATGCTGAGCGGGATAAGACGACGAACGGCGCCGAAGCAGACCCCGGATTGGCAGCATGAAAACGACACAAACCCTTTGCTGGTTAATAAGTTAGGATGAATTTCGCCGCGCCAGACGTGGCTCGCTCGAATCGATCGCAAGGTGTTGCGGAGTTCCGCGAAAGCTCATCGTTTGGAAAGACTTGGCCGAGCTACCGCATTGACACGCGGGCAGCGCGCTCGGAAAATCGCGCGGTTTACGACCTTTGTTTCAATGGCTGTGAATCTCTCAGCGTAGTGAAATTTGACGAGCGTCCACGAACAACGTGAAAGTTTGATTCGCGAGCTTCGCAAGGCGAGCCCGGCAATTAATCCGTCGATGCTACTCTGCGACTTTGCGAATCTCGAGGCCGAGATCCGTCGCATGGAAGCTGCCGGCATGGCGGTGTTGCATCTCGACGTGATGGATGGTCGGTTCGTCCCCAACATCACTTATGGCATGACCATCGTTCGCGCGGTTCGCAGTGTCACTAAACTGCCGATCGACGTGCACCTAATGATCGTCGAGCCTCAGCAGTATGTCGACGAGTTCTGTGACGCCGGGGCCGACATCGTCACGATCCATACCGAAGCGATGGCCGACCCCAGGCCCGCGCTCGAGGCAATTCGCAACCGGGGGCGGCTGGCGGGATTAGCAATCAATCCGGCGACGCCGCTGGCGAGCATCGAAGCGTGTCTCCCGCTTTGCGATCTGGTGCTGACGATGAGTGTTGTACCGGGCTTCGGGGGGCAAGAGTTCGACGAGGTGGCCCTCGAAAAAACGGCGGAGCTTGTCGCGCGGACCGATGTTCATCCGCTGCTCGAAATCGACGGGGGTGTGAATAGCGAAACAATCGATCGTTGCGTGCAGGCAGGCTGTAATTTATTGGTCGCTGGCTCGGCCATTTTCGGCCAACCCGACGCGACAGCGGCGGCACGCGAGCTGGCGGACCAAGCCACCGCGGCCAAGCAACAAGCCAAGAAAGCATAGAAGGAGCGTGCCCTCAGGGGGGCAAACATGTTACAGGTATTACTCGTTAGGCCCGGTTCGACCGAATACGACCGCCAAGGTCGCATCCAGGGCAACCTCGATATTCCACTTTGCGAAGCTGGCAGCCAACAGGTCGAACGACTGCTTGGCGAAGTCGAAACACATGGGCTCGTCGCCATTTACACCGGACCGGGCCAGGCCGCCAAACAGACGGCTCAGATGCTCGCCGTGAAGACGGAACTGGCAACGAAGACAGTGCTCAAACCAAAATCGCTCGCATCGCTCGCCAATCTTAATCACGGGTTGTGGCAGGGAATGCTCATCGACGACGTGCGGACCAAGCAGCCGAAAATCTATAAACGGTGGCAAGTCGAACCGCAGACCGTCTGTCCTCCGCAAGGCGAGTCGGTCAGCGCTGCTCGCCAGCGAGTGCAAGAATCGCTGGCGAAGATCACTCGCAAGCGAAAAACGGGGACAGTAGCCATCGTCGTCGCCAACCCACTTGCCAGCATCGTCCGCCACTTGCTAACCGGCGACCCGCTTTGCGATATGTGGAACCCGAGTAACCAAGTGGCACGTTGGGAGTTGATTGAACCGGCCGTGCCCGCTCCGCTGCGTTAGCGTTGGTTCGACTTTCGACCATTCGACTCACTTTCAGTCGACTAGCTGGACAGCGCCAACTCGTTGATCGAGGGAACGCCCATCAAATGCGGATGCCCACCGATTTTCGCAGACAGTCGTCGTTCTCGCTTAGTTCGATTAGGCGAGCGGCCGATGAAAACGTACAAAAATACAAGCACGACGCGCAGGCGAGTGAGCCTTGAACTCACTTGCTGGGGCCGCGTGTTGGTATTTTCCTATCCGCCGACCGCCTTACGACTCACACTCAAAGCGGGCGCCGTTGTCGCTAAACATTGGCATTTTCCATCAAGAATCATCCGCGTTTATCGGCGTCCCTCCGCGTTCTCTAGGATAGGCCATATCGAAACATGGCGCTGGCCAGCTAGAGACGTTTAATTGAGTGCATCCAAGTAGGCATAGTGGAGTCAAAGCCAGCTTGGTAAGATAAGCAAGTGACGCCCAGCGCTCCCACGGCCCCTCGTACAGCCATGCTCTCGCGAATGTCGACCGAATCTGCCCCGAACACTGGCCCCGGCAACACCGGCCCCGAAAAGCGGCACCGCGAAAAACGCGGTGTGCCGAGCGGGCTGTGGCTCCGCTGCGACGACTGCGGCGAAACGGTCTTCCGTAAAGAGGTGCAACGGCACATGAATGTTTGCCCCGTGTGTGGGCACCACATGTACCTGAGCGCCCTCGATCGCGTCAAATACTTGCTCGACGATGGGACGTTTGACGAGTGGGACGGCGAGCTGTTGCCGGCCGACCCGCTCGATTTCTTCGACCAAAAGAGCTACGCCGACCGCGTCGTTGCCGAGCAGAAGCGAACTGGGCTGAAAGATGCTGCCCTTACTGGCGGCGGCATGATCCGCGCACGCCGTGTCGCGGTCGGAGTGACCGACAGCGCGTTCATCATGGGAAGCATGGGATCGGTCGTCGGCGAACGCCTCACTCGGCTCATCGAACGGGCCACTCGCGAGAACCTGCCCTTGGTGATCGTCAGCGGCAGCGGCGGTGGTGCCCGGATGCACGAGGGAATTCTTTCGCTGATGCAAATGGCAAAAGTCTCGGCAGCGCTCGCGCGCTATGCCGACGCCAAGGGATTGTTCATTTCGGTCCTCACCAATCCCACGATGGGGGGCGTAGCGGCCAGCTTCGCTTCGCTGGGCGACCTCGTCTTTGCCGAACCGAAAGCTCTGATCGGTTTCGCCGGCCCCCGCACCATCAAAGCCACCATCCGCATCGAACTTCCCAAGGGATTCCAAACGAGCGAGTTTCTGCTCGAACACGGCTACATCGACCGCATCGTTCGTCGCGCAGATATGAAGAGCGAGATTGCGCGGGTGATCGATTATTGTGGCAAGTAACGCGGGAGGGGCGATCGGAGATGAGCAATGTGGGCAAGCTTGCGCTAGCCGACGTGCGCCCTGTCGGAAATTGTTGCTCGCATCGACAAGTCCGAGCGCACATCGATGCTCAGCTTGATTGACGAATTTGAACCCATTCGCGGTGTCGATGAAATTCGTCGAGTTGCTCAATCGCTCTACGAACGGTGGCCCGACAATTGCGATCGCTTGCCTCGGATGTTGGTCGGCGATTCGTTCATCGTCGCGGCACTCTGAGTGCTGTGGCTTCTACGGTTACACTTACGCCACTTTTAGCGATTATGCAGGCACTACGCCGCAGACGGGACAATGGACCCATCCGACGTGTGGCGTTAAGCTACGCTTAGGCGGCCGTAAACCATCTGCACACATCACTCCCCTCGCCGGAGACCGCCATGAGCAAACGTATCGGAATTCTTACCAGCGGTGGCGATTGCCCCGGGCTGAACGCTGTCATTCGTGGCGTCGTCAAAAGTTGCCTGCAACTCGGCTACGATTGCGTTGGTTTTCTGAAGGGATACGAGGGACTGTATGATCCCGTCCAATATATCCATCTCAATGGCAAGAACACGGCCGGCATTCTCAATCAAGGGGGCACGATCCTTGGCTCGACTAACAAAGGCCGCTTCGCTGCCACCATCGGTGTTAGTGACCGCAAACAACTCGACCCCGATCTGCTCAAAGGCGTTCAAGATACGATTGAGCAGTTGGGCATCGACGGGCTGATTTGCGTCGGTGGCGATGGCTCGCTCGCCGTCGCTCAGCAATTTCACGAAGCGGGCATTCCGGTCGTCGGTGTGCCGAAGACGATCGACAACGATTTGTCGGCGACCGCGTTCACATTCGGCTTCGACAGCGCGATCGAGTGTGCGACCGACGCCCTCGACCGACTTCACACGACCGCCGCCAGTCACGAGCGGATTATGGTACTCGAAGTGATGGGCCGTCACGCTGGTTGGATCGCCCTGCACGCCGGTATCGCCGGTGGCGGCGACGTGATCCTTATTCCCGAAATTGCCTGGAACTTCGAACACGTTTGCCACAAGATTCTGCACCGCGAAAGCTTGGGCAAAAAGTTCACGCTTGTCGTTGTTGCCGAGGGAGCTGAGCTGCCCGGTGGCGGCCACGTTGCCGAGCATCGCGCAGGCCAACAGATGAAACTCGGCGGTTTGGGCGAAACGGTCACGGCCGAAATCGAGCGTCGCCTGCACCGCGAGACAAGGCTTTGCGTGCTGGGGCACTTGCAACGGGGTGGCGCACCGACGACCTTCGACCGGGTGCTGGCGACCATGTATGGGGCGCATGCCGTGAGGCTTGTTTATGAAGAGCGGTTCGGCGAAATGATCTGTTACAACCCGCCTGAGATGGGAAGCGTGCCGATTCTCGAAGCGGTTAACAAACTGCGGACCGTCGATCCTCATGGGCCGGGCGTCGTCGCCGCTCGCGCGCTGGGCATCAGCTTTGGCGATTGTCCAGCCGACGTGGGGGCGCTTGACCCTTTTGCCAAGCCGGCAAAAAAGCCGGCAAGCCTGCAGGCTGACTGCGATACGCTCATTGATTCGAGTGAAGCGGCGCTCGCCGAAGCGCTTCGCTAAGTGTTTTTGAGCCGACGGCGCTAGCCGCGGGTAATTTTGCTTGCGAAGCCAACCGTCCAAAACCCGCGGCTAGCGCCGTCGGCTCAAGCAATTGCAAGTAGCTCTACAGCACTGGGTAAGCTAAGCTAATGGTCGCACAAAGTTTGTCCTAACCAAGGGAACAGCGACCATGAAGCTCACCACCATTTGCGTCACCGTTTGTTTTGCGCTTGTTCAATTGCAGGCCGCCGTCGCCGACGACACGTTAAAGTGGGTCGACGAGCCAGGCAAGCATCGCACACTCATGAAGGGCAATACGCCGGTCGTGCGGTACATGTACGAAGCGCTCGACGAGTCGAGTGCCGAACGACGGGCCGAAACCTACAAGCCTTACTTGCACGTCTACGCCCCCGGTTCGGATACGCTGCTCACTAAAGGCCCGGGTGGACTCTACCCCCACCATCGCGGCATCTACTACGGCTTCAATAAAATCACCTATGGCGACGGCCAGCACTGCGACACATGGCATTGCACGAATGGGGCTTATCAGTCGCATGAGGAGTTCGCTCGGTGCGACACGCTCAGCGATCCTGATGTCGCTCGACTCGAGGTCAACATCGACTGGCACGGCCGCGGCGGCAAGGTCATTGCCCATGAGTTGCGGCAGATGGTTATCACCCCCCGCGACGAGGGAACGGAGATTGAGTTTACGTCAACATTAAGCACAGCCGATGGCAAGCCAATCAAACTCGACGGCGACCCCCAGCACGCAGGCGTGCAGTTTCGCGCCTCGCAGCAGGTCGCCGATAAAACGGCGAAGCAGACTTACTACATCCGCACCGACGGCAAAGGCAAACCGGGCGAAGCACGCAATTGGAACCACACAAATGCGCGAGACCCCGCAAATGAAGAATGCACGAACCGCCCTTGGCTCGCGATGAGCTTTGTCGTCGACGGTGATCGCTACACAACACTCCGAATCGACAACGCGCAAAATCCCAAGCCTGCGCGTTATAGCGAGCGCGACTACGGACGATTTGGGAACTACTTCGTCGCCCAAGTGACCAAAGAAAAACCGGTGACGGTGAATTACAAGTTCTGGGTTCAACCCGGCGAACTGAGCGTCGAAGATTGCGAAGCGATGAGCAAACAGCGTACGGTAAAGCCCCTCGAAATCGGCGACGAGGCGTAGCTCGTCGGCTATTAACTGATCACTGACGACTGATCACTGACCACTCGCAACTCCACAATGCTCACCCGCCGCTTTGGTCGCACCGAAATCTCGATGCCCGTCTTTAGCTGTGGCGGTATGCGCTATCAGCAGTCGTGGGATGATTTGGGGCTCGATGTTGTCGAGGACGAGAATCAGAAGAATCTCGAAGCGACGATTCATCGCTCGATCGAACTCGGCATCAATCACATCGAAACGGCCCGAGGCTACGGCACCAGCGAGCGGCAACTGGGGTTGGTGTTGCCCCAATTGCCACGCGACGAGATCATTGTGCAGACGAAGATCGCCCCCGAGGCCGATCCCGAGGTGTTTCGCAGGCATTGCCTGGAATCGCTCGAGCGACTGCGCCTCGATCGCATCGATCTCTTGGGCCTGCATGGCATCAATAACTACGAGCTGCACTGGCAAAGCATCCGGCCTGGCGGGTGCCTCGATGTCGCACGTGAGCTAAAAGCCGAAGGGTTAGTCGGGCACGTTGGCTTCTCGACGCATGGCGACTTGCCACAGATTCTCTCGACGATTGAGACCGATCGCTTCGACTATGTGAATCTGCACTGGTATTACATCTACCAGCAGAACTGGGCCGCCGTCGAAGCGGCGACCAAGCGCGACATGGGGGTGTTCATTATCTCGCCCGCCGACAAAGGGGGGATGCTCTATCGGCCCGCTGACAAGCTGTCCGAGTTGTGCCACCCGCTGCATCCGCTGGTGTTCAATTGTTTATTCTGTTTGCGTCGGTCCGAGATTCACACGCTCAGTTTGGGAGCGAGTTGTCCGAGTGATTTCGATCTGCAAGTGTCGTCGCTCGATTACGTCGATCTTATCGACGAGTTGCTTCCGGAGATTGATGCCCGACTCGCCGATGCAGTTAACGAGGCCACTGGTGGCGCAATCACTTTTGGCACTGCCGCGAGCGGTTGGCAACTCTGGCCCTGGCAACAAAACTTGCCCGACTGGGAGAACTCGCCAGGATACATGAATATTCGCATCATGCTGTGGTTGCGGATTTTGGTGCTGGCGTTCGATATGCACGAGTATGGCATCATGCGCTACAATCTGCTCGGTAATGGTGGTCATTGGTTTGCCGGACTCAATGCGGCGAATCTCGACCGGCTCGATGCCGAGAAACTGGCAAAAGCGGTCGCCAAAAGCCCTCACGCAGCGAAGATACCCGATTGGCTTCGCGAGGTTCACGGGCTGCTAGGTGGCGTAGAAGTCGAAAGGCTTAGCAAGTCGTAGATTGTCGTGGATCGCACCACGATCGAGCGTCGGTTCGCGGAGCGATCCACGACTATCGCTTCGCAAACGTTCTCGCCTGCTCGGCGATGTCAACGCCGACTAATTCGCTCCAAGCGGCGAGCAGCTTGCGGTAAACATCGCCCGGTTTTCCATCGGCAATCGGTTGTCCATCGCACTCGACAATCGGTAGCACGCAGATCGATGTGCTGCTGAGCCACACTTCGTCGGCCGCACGCAACTCGTCGAGTGTGATGTCGCGTTTCTTGAAGGGAATGCCGAGCAATGTGGCGAGTTGCTCAACGACCGTGACACTCACGCCAGGCAGCACACGGTCGAAGCAAGGAGTGAGCAGGCCCTCGGCTTCGCGATAAACGATCAGGTTGGCCGTTGAAGCTTCGCCAACGTAGCCTAGTTGGTCGAGCAGAATCGCCCGCGCGCGCGGATCGTGCCGTCGCGCTTGCCGATCGGCCAAGTAATAGTGCATCCGGCTGCGACATTTGAGTTCAGCCGGCCAGCAATTCGGCGGCACCTGACGATGGTCGCTGGTGAAGACCGGTACGCCGATTTCAAACTCAGCAGCCCAACTCGCGAAGGGTAGTGGGAAGCCATGCACGACGAGCGTCGGCTTGGTGCCCGTACCTGGAGTGGCGAAGGCGACGAACGCCCAGTCGTCGCCGGGAGTTATCATTTCTGCGTGACGGTCGCGATACTCGGCAATGGCCGTCGCGAGTTGCGGAATAAGCACCACGGAGTCGAGGCCGATGATTTCCATCGAGCGGGCCATCCGCCTAAGGTGTTCGTCAGCGCGAAAGACTCGGCCGCCGAACGTCCGCAGCCGCTCGGTGACAGTCACACCAAGAGCGAAGCCAACATCGGCAACGTCGATCGCCAGATCGCATTCATCGATCCACTGGCCGTTCTTGAAAGCTTGGCGGGTGGTCATGGTGTGGCGGTGGGGCAAAGTCGCTGATCGCGCTGCGATCGGCATCGGTTCGCGGAGTGAACCGCGACTATTCCACCAATGTATCCCACGCACTGCTCATAAACGAGCCGACTGCGATATAGCGATAGAGATCGTGGGTGCCACCGACGGCGCGCGTGACATTCACTAGGCGAACCCTAGCGGCGTCGTGACTTGTGAGACAAGTCGGCCCTCGTAGCCCCATCGCGGTGGCGTTGCTTCCCGAGTCGACTAAGCCGTAGAATTTCATCGCGGGGTCGTCTTGGTCGGTGGTCATCAGCAGCGAGTCGACTCTTTGCATGGCCATGCCGTGAAACTGATTCGGGCCGAACCAATGAGCGTGGGTCGCGGCAGCGATGAAGACCACCGGAATCGCCGGCCGAGGAACGTCGTCGGCCCCTTCGACGCTGAGCCCGCACCCCAAGTCTCCACCAGCTAGCAGATGCAACGCACCGCCAGTGATGCGAGCGCCGTAACTGTAGCCGATCATCGAGATTGGTTGGTCGGCAGGAAGTTGATTCACTAAGTAGGCAAGCTGCCAGCCGACAGGTCTTGTGCGAACAGCCTTCTCACGAAAGTCGCGGAGGGGCCCCGGTTGTTGTTCGGACGGCCAACTAAAGATCACGAAACGAATTGGTCCATCGGAGTCACTCGCGCAGCGCGTGAGCGATTGATACATCCGCAGACCGCGATAACAAGCGTCGGAAGGTTCGATGCGATTACCGTGGACCCAGATGACCGTTCGTCTGCTGGGTTCGGTGCTAGCGAGAAACGTTGCGAAGTCGGAGGGAACCCAATCGACGTTGCCAGCGTCGTCGGCGACGTAATTTGTCACCTTGGTGCGGGCAAGCAGCGTGGTCGGGTCGGTCGAGCAACAGGCACTGCGAACATTGACGACGACAATTTCGTCGCCCCCCCTCACGCAAATGGCCTCGGCCGAACTTGCCGAAACGACGAGCGCGGCTGTCGATAATAGCAGCCGTAGCCGCATGAGTATCTGGTGTAGCGGCATGGTTGTTCGCGTCCTCGCGCGGCTGATCGAATCCGTTTATGCGGTCGCCGCCAACGACGGTTATCCGATCCAATTAATCGGCCAACGCGAGCCCTTTTCACCACTTGGGGAAGAAGCAGTTACGATTCTGCCGGTCGTAGCAATGCCGCGCAAGATGCTAGCGAGTCGGTCCTTGAATGTTGCAAATTCTCAACGCGACGCGTTTGCACATCGCCTCGCAGGTTGTAGGGTTGTGCGATTCGGCAACGTGCGACATCGAAGTGCGCCTGCCGACCCACTGTCGCCCTTCGCCCGAAGCCCTTCGTGCGCAGATTGTCGATAGCCCCCCCCACGCCATGCAGTTTCCCCCCCGCGTCGGTCCCTACTTCCACAAACGGGCCTGACCGCGAGCGCACCGCGACGACTGCTGAGGAGTAAGACATGAAGAAAATCATCGTTCTGTTGGCTGTTGTAACATTGGTAACCAGCACCACCGGTTGCGGCTGTTTCCGCCGGTTGCGCGACCGTTTGTGTCGTGGAGCTTTCTGCGGATCGACTGCGGCTACGAGCACAGTCGCTCCTGCGCCGATTTTCGTTCCGCAAGCTTCGGCACCCATGTACGGTGTTCCGTGCGAATCGTGTTACCCGTGTGATCCTTGCTGCGACCCGTGTGCGGGTGGCGGGTATGGCGGCGGCTTCGGCAACGACTGCAACTGCAACAACTCTGGTGGCTACCTGCCTGCGGGTGAAGTCATGGGCGGCTCAATGCAATCGATGGCCCCGAGCACCTTCATACCGACACCAACCGAATAATCGAAACACACAACTCGAACTCCCATCGACCCGCGCCGCGACGCCATCCTGAACGTCGTAGCGCGGGTTCTTTTTTTTTGGCGAGCCAGTGCCGTGAGCCATCAGTGTTCGTGAGACCCAGCAAACAGCAACACCGGTGACTGACGCCATCGGCTCGCCCTCAAGACACCGGCTCGCCCTCACGTCGCGGGCTCAACCGATCGCGACATTATCTCCCAAAACATCGAAATCGGTATCGGAGGGAACTACAATAGAGGTATTGGTCTCCTTCCTTCCACGAGCGTGATGCATCATGTTTCGATCGATCGCCATTCTGATTTTGCTTTCCGTGTGCTGCGACGCGACGGCACAAATCGCTGAGGTCGAAGCCCCAACTGGTCCGCTCGGCTACGGCGAAACGGTCGTGACGAAGTTTCAAGCTGGCTGCGAAGTCACTGCCACGCGCGGCGGCTGCCGCAACATCCGCGTGATGATTGCCGTGCCGCTGGAGTGTGCCGAGCAGCAAGTCACGATTCTCGAAGAAGATTTCAGCCGCGAAGTCGGCAAGGTCACCTACCGCATTCTCGACGGTGACGCGGGGGGCGGGGCGCGGCAGATGCTGGTGACCATTCCCAACCTTCCGGCCGGTGCGACGGCCCGAGCGGTCGTCACGTTCGAGGTTCGTGGGCGACCAATCGAATCGCCGAACGATGACCTTAAGCTCACGCTCGTTGTGCCCGCGAAGCCCGATCGAGAGTTGCGCAAGTATTTGATCGCGAGCCCTTACATCGAAGCCCGTGACGGACGCATTCGCACAATCGCCGGCGACGTCTGGCACGAGGCGGGCGAATCGGCAGACGAAGCAGCACCGAACGAAACGCCCGAAGCAACAACAAAGGTCGCCGACTGGACTCGCATCGAGGCGCTCTACGACTACGTGCTCGAAAACATCAAGTACGTCGAAGGAAGCGAAGATAAGTCGGCCGTCGCTACGTTGCGCGATGGCCATGCCGACTGTCATGGTCGTAGCGCGATGTTCGTTGCGCTTTGCCGAGCCAGCGGGGTACCGGCGCGGGTCGTGTGGGTCAATAACCACTGCTTTGCCGAGTTCTATCTCGAAGATGCCGAGGGACAGGGCTTTTGGTTTCCCGCCGAAAGCGCCGGGACGCGAGCTTTCGGACAGATGCCGCTGACCCGCACAATTCTGCAAAAGGGAGATAATTTCAAAGTCCCCGAACGCCCACGCGACCGCTTGCGTTACGCCAGCGACTACATGGTTGGCGTGCCGCTCCCCGGTTCGGGACAGCCGAAAGCGAAGTTTATTCGCGAGCAGCTTGAATAGATGGTGGCGGTTTACGCCATGCTGCGAACTAAAGCGGTTATGTATACAATGGGGCAACTGTTGCTTCCCTCCACTCGACTGTTGGCGAGCCACTGGCTCCGCCAGTGACCCGTGGGTGTAAGTGGCACAAGGGCCTGTACTGGCTGAGCCGGTGACGCTCAACGCTCGGTGGCTTTTTTGATTTGCGGACACGGCACTCGTTTGCGGCACACACATGCGCGTTGGTTTATTCGTTCCCTGCTATCTCGACCAGTTCTATCCCGATGTCGCGGTAGCGACGCTCGAATTGCTCGAAGCTCAAGGCATCGTGCCGTTCATTCCGTCGGCGCCGACTTGTTGTGGCCAGCCGATGGCTAACACAGGCTGTCTCGCAGCGGCACGACCTTTGGCCGAGCAATTCGTAACGTCGTTTGCCGACTGTGACTACGTTGTCTGCCCGAGCGGAAGCTGTGCCGCCATGATTCGGCACCACTACGGCAACCTCGTCGGCGACAACCCCGTCAGCGATCGGACGCTCGAACTGTGTGAGTTCTTCGTCGACGTCCTCAAAGCATCGCCGATGCCAAGCACTTTCGATTTTAAGGTGGGCCTTCATCAAAGCTGTCACGGATTGCGAGAGTTAGGCCTCGGGAGTCCGACTGAATTGCGACGCAAGACACCCAATAAGGTACGCAGTCTATTGGCAAATATTCCGGGCATCGATCTCGTCGAATTATCGCGGCCCGACGAGTGCTGTGGATTCGGCGGCACGTTTGCGGTTGCTGAAGAAGCTGTCAGCGTGATGATGGGCTGCGATCGACTCGACGACCACACGGCCGCCGGGGCCGAAGTCGTCGTCTCGGCTGACATGTCGTGTCTGATGCACCTCGGTGGCCTCGCGCGGCGGCAACAACGCCCGCTGGCGACGATGCACATCGCCGAAGTGCTGGCCGGTCGCCAACCCAAATTCACCACGGCCCGAACCGAGGTCACCTTGCCATGAACCACGCCACAGCCGCCAAGAAATTTGTCACCAACTACGAGCGTGCCCACTGGCACGATGCGTCGCTCTGGTTCGTCCGCAGCAAACGCGACAAGGCGAGCGAAGTGATTCCCGAATGGGAAGAACTTCGCGAAGCCGCTTCGCAAATCAAGCGGCACACCTTGGCCCACTTGGCCGACTATCTCGAACAGTTCACCCGCGAAGCCGAGGCACGCGGCGTCGTGATTCACTGGGCCATCGATGCGAAAGAGCACAACCAGATTGTCGCCAAGCTCTTGGCCGATCGCGGCATGACACGGCTCGTGAAGAGCAAGTCGATGCTGACCGAAGAGTGTCACCTCAACGACTACTTGGCCGATCGGGGGGTCGAGGTCATCGACACCGACCTGGGCGAACGGATCGTGCAACTTCGCCACGAAACACCAAGCCACATCGTACTGCCGGCAATTCATCTCAAGCGACAAGACGTGGGCCAAACGTTTCACGACTATCTCGACGCGCCACCGGGGCTCGATGCGCCGGATGAATTGACGGAACTCGCGCGGCACCACTTGCGTGAAAAGCTGCTCGCCGCCGAGGCGGGACTCACGGGCGTCAACTTTGGTATCGCCGAAACCGGCGGCATTGTGATTTGCACCAACGAGGGAAACGCCGATCTGGGGACGGTGCTGCCGAAGCTTCACATCGCTTCGATGGGTATCGAAAAGCTGATTCCGAAGGCCGAGCAGTTGGCCGTCTTCTTGCGGCTCCTCGCGCGAAGCGCCACAGGACAGCCGATCACTAGCTATTCGTCGCATTTCCAAGGTCCGCGTCCCGGGGGTGAGTTGCACATCATTCTTGTCGACAATGGTCGCACCAATCTGATGGCGTCGCCCGAGTTTCACCGTGCGCTCAACTGCATTCGCTGTGGAGCCTGTCTCAACACCTGCCCCGTCTATCGACGGAGCGGCGGCCATAGTTACCACGCCACCGTTGCCGGGCCGATTGGTTCGGTGCTGGGGCCGTCGCACAATCCGAAAGAACATTACTCGTTACCGTTCGCTTGTACGCTGTGTGGAAGTTGTACGGACGTGTGTCCTGTGAAGATACCGCTGCATCATCAATTGCTGGCGTTTCGGTCGCAGCTTGCCGAGCAAAAACTAGTGTCGGCTCCCAAGCGCTGGAGCATGTCGCTCGCGTCAACCGTCATGCGGCGACCTTGGCTGTTTGCATTCTCGGGCCGCATGGCTCGCTTCGGTCTGCGGTGGCTCCCAAGGTTCATCACCCATTCGTGGCTCAACACGTGGGCTCGCAAGCGTGACCTTCCAGAGGCTCCTAAACAAAGCTTTCGCGGCTGGCTGTCGGACAATCGCCCCCAATCGAACGCGGAAGCTAACGGAAAGCACGAATGACGCCGACCAGTTCCCAAGCCAAAATCTTGTCCGCTGCTCGCAAGAATGCTCCGGCCGACATGCCGATGCCCGAGCCGATCTCCGCAGCGATTCGCTACGACGACCCGCTCGCGCAGTTTACCACGATGCTCGCGGCAATTGGTGGTGAAGCCATTGCAGTCTCCTCTTACAGTGAAGCCGACGCATTGCTGCGCGATCGCTACGATAGCGCTCTGCCCTGGTGCAGTTTCGTCGCGTCTGTCGGCGAAACAAATGTCGAATTATCTCAATTGCACGACCCGCATAGTCTCGCTCACCTCGATGTCGCTATCCTGCCTGGCCACTTGGCGGTTGCCGAGAATGGCGCGATATGGATAACTCAGTCGGGCGAGTATTCGCGAGCCGTTTATTTCTTGTGCGAGCACCTCGTGCTGGTAATATCAGCGGCCGACATCGTTCACAACCTGCACGAAGGCTACGAGCGAATCGCCGAGCGTGGACTTTATCCCCACCAGGGCTTTGCCGCCTGGGTGGCCGGTCCGTCGAAGACCGCCGATATCGAGCAATCGCTCGTGATTGGGGCACAAGGGCCGCGTTCGTTGTTGGTGTTCGTCATAAAGTGAGTGCGTAAGCCCAAAGCAAACGCATCAACCCGCCCCGAGTGCGGGGACCGCAAGCACTAGCGGAGAAGGCCAACGCGGGCGATCAGTGTGCGGTTTTCATTCTTCACGCCAACGTTCTACGGTGGTCGAATTGGTTCAGATTCAGTTTTTTTTGAACTAGCATATTGATGCGCTTCGGCAGCGGAAACGTTGGTGAACTTCGTTGACCGTATCGAACCCGCCATCTACCATGCCCTCATGGTTACATCAGTTATCGAAGCCACGCCAACACGAGCGAGCGGATCGGAAGCGAGTCAATCGTCGAATCGTTCAGCGGATAGTTCAACCTGGGGGAGCGGGTTGTTGCTTGTGATCGTTGTTGTGTTGAGCGCCGGAGTTGGCTACGCTCTCGGCGACGCGGGCGACGTCTTTGGCCGATCAAGTGCGACTAATTTTACGACAGCCACCATTCGCGACGAGCGTGGCAACTTGGGCCTTTATTTACCTCAGCCCGAAATCTCTCCGTCGCAGGTCGTTCAGATCCAACTCGACGCCCTCGCGAGGTTTCGCTTCGATCCCACTGCGGCCGAGCAAGTGTTTGTCTTTGCCTCACCTGCCAATCGAGCGGCGACGGGGCCTCTCGACACCTTTGCGGCCATGTTGTCGCTGCGTCCGTATGAAGCACTGGTGAACCGCTCGGGTTGTTCTTTGGGAAGGGAAGTACGCAAAGGTCGAATCGCGACGGTGCTGGTCACGACCGTCGACCAAGCGGGACGCATCAGCCTGTTTCGTTTCCTGCTTGGTCGTCGCCAAATTGAAGGGGGTGAGGGTGACGTTCGCGATTGTTGGGTGACCGATGCGGTCGAGTGTTTGGCGTGGCGAGTCGAATTGGCCGAGTCACCCGAAACACCACCAATCGACGACCTCTCGATTTGAAGCTGCTAAGATTACTTGAAATGACCGAATCCCTCCACTCGCTCGAACCTTCGCCCACGTCCGATGGCGAGCTCGCCTGCGCACTCCGCGAGTCTGATTCGGCGGCGTTCGCCGAGCTTTACGACCGCTATGCACCGCGGCTGTTTGCCCTGGCGCTGCGAATGCTCAAGCAAACGAGCGATGCCGAAGCGCTCGTTTCCGACGTCTTTTCCGAAATCTGGAGAAAACCGACCAGTTTTGACCCCAATCGCGGACAATTTCATACGTATCTACTCACGCTCGCTCGGAGTCGGGCTATCGACCGCATCCGCTCGACGACGCTGCGTACCGATAAGTCGATCGCGGCCGCTCGATCCAAATCAGCGGAGCGACGCACCGAGTCCGCGAATTTAAGCCCGGCCAACATAGCTCTGGTGGAGGAACGCGATCAGTTAGTGCGAGCAGCAGTAGAGAGTCTTGAACCCGAACATCGACAAACGCTCGAGCTCGCTTATTTCGACGGGCTGACACACGTCGAAATCGCCGAGCAAACAGGCCTGCCGCTCGGCACCGTCAAAACCCGCATCCGTCAGGCCATGCAAACGCTCCGTTATCGATTGAGGGAATTTGAATAGTGAGGGCTCGTTGTGACAAAGTGAGCGAATCGCTGCCCGACTTCGCACTCGGACTACTCGACGAGATCGAGGCGACCGGGGTGCGCCGTCATTTGGCCGAGGGTTGCTCGTCGTGTCGGCAAGAGCTCCGTGAACTCGAGGCGGCGAGCCACTTGCTCGCACTGGAACTGCCTCCTGTCAAACCGCCAGCTCATCTGAAATCGTCACTGCTCGAGTCGATTGCGAGTCACTCACCACCCGGGCCGACAACCCAAAGGCCACCAGCCCCGGCCAGCGAAAACCGACGCGAGCGATTCAGGTGGCAGGCCGCGCTCCCCTATTTGGCGGCCAGCGTCTGTGCGCTCGCATTGGGTTGGCTGGCTGCTCAGTTCCATGGCCAAGACCAACAAGTCGTCGACAACTCGGCCGCGCGCGAGCAGTGGCAACAACAAATCGACCAAGCTCAACGCGACCTCGGCATCGCAGCGACGCAACCGGTCGACTGGCGCGCCTCTGCCAGCAGCGCCGATGCAGCCGGCCAAATCAATATCGTTGCCTTCGACGACAAAATCGCCCGGCAGCTTCACTTGGTCGTCACCGGCCTCAAGCCATTGGCCGCCGGAGCCCGGTACGACATCTGGCTGCTGGATGCGAGTGAGAAAGTGCTCACCTCAACATCACTCGACTTAAGCTCCGCCAATGTCGCCACGGGCGTCGCCGACGCGCCGACTGGTTCGGCGGTCATTCACAAGGTGGTCGTCTCGGCCGAAACGGCCGACAAGCCCACCAAACCGAGTGGCCAAATCGTCGCCACAGCCAATCTGGCGTCCGGTTAGCTGTTTGCCTCTTTGCTGTCTCCCCCATTTTGTCGTTTTGTCGTTTTGTCGCTTTGTTGCAGAAAACGATTTCATGCGACTAAATGGTTTTGTATTATCGCCCCCCAAATCGAAATACGACGAGATTTGCGGTGGTTTGTTGAAATTTCGGGCGACTTGATTCGTGGAATTGTGTCGCTTTCGCTTTCACAAAAGCGACTTTTTGGTTTTCGCTAATCGGCAGGCTCTCGCGTGGCCCATTGCGCCAGCGCAGCGCAGTCGCGCCGCGCGACCCCTTTGTTCTAACAGATTGCCGTCGAGATTTCGACAACGTTTTTTGGCCACGTGTCGAATAAATACTGCCGCCGTGAAGGGGTGGCTGGCAAACAACTTCCCAACTTCGCTTGCGATAGTTGCGGCTGTTATCGAAAACCCGTTAGCGAAAACGACTTCGAATCCCGTATGCTGGCTCTCATGCCCCGGTATGTCTTATTGCGTCACGAAGTCCCCGCCAGTTTCGGCCGCGCGAGTCACTGGGATTTGCTGCTCGAACGCGACGATGCCTGCGAGACGTGGGCGCTCGACGAGTTGCCCGTCGCGTGGGCCGAGCGACTGGGTGCTGAGCGACTGGGTATCGACTCGACAGACGCGATAAAATCGCCAACTAGCGCGATTCGCTTGCCAGCTCATCGCAAGCACTATCTGAGCTTCGCAGGACCGGTCAGCAACAATCGCGGTACGGTCGCCCGCGTCGCGGCGGGCGAATACGTCGCGCTGGAATGGACCGACGCGAGAATCATCATCGAGTACCAAACGGGCCATCTCACCGGCAGCGCCCAACTTACGCAAACCGCAGACAGCACCTGGGCCTGCGACCTCGCCTAGACCCTCGGAACCTAGCGACGAGACCCCCAAAAAATCGCCCCTTTACGCCCCCTCTGCCCCTGCTACAATGCGGGGCTCGCAGGCGGTCCGCAAGACGAGCCTGAGTCAGCCAATAAAGCGATAAATCAAAACGGCTCCCCATGCGGGAGTGCCCAAGGTGCAACCATGCCCAAGCAAAAGACCCACAAAGGCACGAAAAAGCGGTTCCGGCTCACCGGCACCGGCAAGGCGAAGCACCGCAAAGCGGGCACCAGCCACTTGGCCGCCCGCATGAGCAAAAAGCGTCGCCGCCAACTTCGCGGCACGACGACGCTCGACGAATCGCACGCCAAGCTGATCCGCGCCGCCCTGTGTGGCAACAGCTACTAATTGCTGGCGAGCCGCAAGCGTAAGCGCCCGGAATATTCGCACTAGAACCCAAGTCCAGCACAACGGGCATCAACGCCGCTAACAAGCGGGGCCTGGCTTGTGCCTAACGCCGAGAAAATCTCATGCGTACCACTATCGGAAAAGCCCGCAACAAGAAAAAGAAGCGGCTCTTTAAGTCGGCCAAAGGCTATCGCGGCGGTCGCGGCAACATGCTGCGGTCGGTCAAAGAGACCGTCGTCCGCGCCGGTGCCTATTCGTTCCGCGACCGCAAGGTGCGTGCTCGCGAGTTCCGCAAGCTGTGGATCATTCGCATCAACGCCGCTTGCCGCGAACGGGGTTTGCGTTACAGCGAGTTCATCAACGGGCTCGTTAAGTCGGGCATCGAACTCGACCGCAAGACGCTCGCCGAAATGGCGGTGAACGATGTGCCCGCTTTCGACGCCGTGATTGCCAAAGTCAAAGAAACGCTCGGCGCGGCGGCTTGAGCCGAACGCGCTAGCGTCGGGTGAATCGATGTAACGCGCTGCACTTTTACCCGCGGCTAGCGCCGTCGGCTCAAGACTCGAAGAGTATCACTCGATGGCACTCGCCGATTTCATCAGCGAACTCGATCAGCTTGCAGGCGACGCCCAGTCGGCGTTCGCATCGGCTACCAATGTCGCTGCGGTCGAAGAGGCCCGCGTTGAGTTTCTCGGTGCCAAGGCGGGCCGGCTCAAGGATGCCCAGAAGGGCATGGGCACTGTCGACAAAACCGACAAGCCCGCTGCCGGCAAAAAGTTCAACGAAACCAAAGCGATTATCGAGTCGGCATTCGAAGCCGCCAAAGCCCGGCTCGAATCGGGCGCTGCCGACGCCCAGCGCGAAGCGTTCGATATCACGCTGCCTGGCCGTCGCCCAAAACTCGGCCGTTTGCATCCCATTACGCAAACGATCGAGCGGATGAAAGAGATCATGGGTCGCCTCGGCTTCACGGCCGTCGAAGGCCCCGAGATCGAAGACGACTACCACAACTTCGAGGCGCTCAACATCTCATTGAGCCACCCGGCACGCGACCCACTCGAAAATTTTTATCTGCATGTGGCTGGCAAATCGACATCCGGTGACAAACCGCTCTTGTTGCGTAGCCAGACAAGCACCGTGCAAATCCGTGTGATGGAGAGCAACCCTCCACCCGTGCGGATCGTTTCGCTCGGCCGCGTCTATCGCCCCGATACGGCCGACGCGACGCATTACCCGATGTTCCACCAGATCGAAGGCTTACTGATCGACGAACAGGTCACAATGGCCGACCTCAAGAGTGTGCTGCGGATGTTTTGCCAAGCGTTCTATCGCGACACCGACGACCTGCACGTCCGCTTCCGCCCCAGCTTCTTTCCATTCACCGAACCAAGCGTCGAAGTCGACATCAATTGGCGCGATTCCAATGGAGTCGAAGGTTGGATGGAAATCGGCGGCGCCGGCATGGTCGACCCCAACGTGCTAAAGGCGGTCGGCTACGACCCCGAACAAGTCACCGGCTTCGCCTTCGGCATGGGCGTCGAACGCATCGCCATGCGGCAGCACCGCATTACCGATATTCGCGATCTGTATGGGAACGACGTGCGGTTCCTCGCGCAGTTCTGAGCAGGGAGCGGGGAGCAGGGAGATTTCGATGGCTGAGGGGGACGGGTATCGCGATCTGAAAGTTTGGCAACGCGGGTTCGCACTGACCCTTCGCGTGTACCAAGTCACCGCAAGTTTCCCGGCGGAAGAGCGCTTCGGTTTGATCTCACAAATAAGGCGATGCTCCAGCTCGATACCGGCCAATATTGCGGAAGGTAATGGACGTGATTCGACGAAAGACTTTCTACGCCACTTATCGATTGCATCAGGCTCGCTGAAGGAATTGGAAACTTTTGTCATGCTAAGCAATGAACTGCGATTCCTTAGCGACGACGATACTGGGCAACTGCTCGATGAAACCGAAGAAATCAGCCGAATGATCCGCGGCCTACAACGCAACCTAAAGCAACGACTCAACCCCTGAGTCTCCCTGCTCCCCGCTCCCTACTCCCTGCTTTCCAATGATCATCTCCAAGAACTGGCTCGCCGATTACGTTGACCTTCCCCAGTCGGTCGACGAACTTACGCATCGCCTCACGGTGAGTGGACTCAATCTTGAAGAGTTTCACGAAGTCGAGAGTGGCGACGTAGCAATTGACCTCGAAGTCACCAGCAATCGCCCCGATTGCCTGGGGCACATCGGCGTCGCCCGCGAGGTGGCGGTGCTCTACGGAAAAGAACTCAAAACAGGCGAGCCGGTGACGTCAGTCACCGGTGCTGACATCGCAACAAAATTCGCCGTCGAAATCACCTGCCCCCAGCTCTGCCTTCGCTACACGGCGCGCATCATCAGGGGAGTCACAATCGGCCCGAGCCCCCAGTGGATGCAGGATCGGCTCAAGGCGATTGGCTGCGGCGTGGTGAACAACGTCGTCGACATCACCAACTACGTGATGTTGGAGTGTGGTCAGCCTTTACACGCGTTCGATCTCGCGAAACTCACCGGCGGCAAAATCATCGTTCGCGAAGCGAACGAGGGCGAAGCGTTTATTGCGATCGATCACAAGACTTACAAGCTGAGCAAAGGCACCTGCGTCATTGCAGACGCGAAGCGTGCCGTCGCGCTCGGTGGTGTGATGGGGGGGGCCGATACCGAGGTCGCCGACGACACCCTCGACGTGCTGATTGAAGCAGCCGATTTCGATCCGCTGTCGATTCGCACCACCGCTCGCGCGCTTCATTTGCACAGTCCCAGTAGCTATCGCTTCGAGCGAGGTGTTGATCCGCAAGGCATCGACTGGGCGAGCCGTCGCTGCTGTGAGTTGATCCTTGAACTCGCCGGCGGCACGTTGCTCGATGGAGTCGCCACCGCGGGCGAATTGCCTCCGCCGCCGAGCGAGGTGAAGCTCCGTTGGCCACAAATCAAACGCATTCTCGGCATTGATGTTCCCCAGGACGAAGTCAGGCGGATTCTCACCGAGCTGGGCTGCACCGAGACTCACACGTGCGATCACTGCGTGAAAGTGATTCCGCCCACGTGGCGTGCCGATCTGACGCGCGAGGCCGATCTCATTGAGGAGGTCGCTCGCATTCATGGGTACGATCAAATCCCCGAAGACGTCGGCGTGCGCATGGTCCCCTCGCATCGCACTCGCGAAGACGAAGTGGTGGGCCGCGTGCGCCGCCTGGTGGCCGCCGCTGGTTACGACGAGGCGCTCACGCTAAGCGCCGTCGAGCCTAGTTGGGTCGAGTGTTTTCGGCCCTGGAGTTTGGCTAAGCCGCTAGCGACTAGTATGCCAGTGTTGCGGCGGGCGACTTGCCTGCGTCAAAGCTTGGTGCCGAGTCTCTTGGCCTGTCGTCGCGCGAACGAAACCGCATCGAACACGCGGATCGAACTGTTCGAGATCGCGAAAATTTACCTCCCACAGACCGATGGACTGCCCGAAGAGAAGCGCGTGCTGGCCATCACTAGTGGGGGCGACTTTCTTGATGTGAAAGGCGCGATCGAAGCCATCGTCGACGCGCTCATGCCAGGCACACCGCTTGCGGCCAAGCCGTGCGATTTACCGCTGCTCGATTCGGCTCGCAGCGCCGAGTTGTTCTTGGGTGAGACGCGCTTGGGAGTGCTGGGCCAGCTAAGCCCCAAGGGGCTTAAGGAGTTTGAACTGCGCGACAAGACAACGATCGCCGAGATTGATCTCGGACCACTCGTGGCCGGCGCGAGGCTCATTCCGACTGCCGCGCCGCTATCGAACTTGCAGCCAATGGCGCGCGATTTGAATGTCGTGGTCGACGAAAAAATTCGCTGGTCGCAAGTCGAAACCATCGCTCGCGACGGAGCGGGGGAACTGCTCGAATCGCTCAGCTTCGGCGAAGAATATCGCGACGCCAATCGTTTGGGTGCGGGCAAGAAAAGCCTGCTATTCAGCTTCGTTTTGCGCCCCAAGGACGAGAACCTCACCAGCGACGCGGCCGACGTCGTGACGAAGCGGATTGTCGATGGGCTCGCCAAGGAATTGGGTGGCGAGCTGCGAAGCTAATGGAGCCACCATCGCCAAGACGGTGGAATTGTGCGATTCAACGAATCGGATCAGTTGGAAGCCGCGGAGCGGCGGCATCGCGTAGCCCGGTGCGCAAGCACCGGGAAAAAATGCACCACGAAATGCAAGCCACGGAGTGGCGACAGCGGTATGCCACCGCGCTGTCGCCACTCCGTGGCTTGTGTGTATCCGGTCATTCGTTTCCAGGGACTCGCGTCCCTGGCTATGCGCTACCGCCGCTCCGCGGCTCCGCTATTTCCGGCCCGTAGACATCGAGTCTCAGATTAATTCGCAAAGTTGCGAGCTCGCTGAGTAATCTATGAGAAATCGCCGTATCGCATCCGCCATCCAGGAAGACTCCGACAAAACACTCGACTTCAACTCCGCAGTGACTGAGTTGCTGTAGATAGCGCGCGTGTGACTTGAGACGGTCGACAAGTCGTTGCAAGAATTGATCCAAGCTGTCTCCATCACGCCCGAGGAAAGTGACGTCGCGATGCCAGAAATGCGCGGCGGAAGACTTGCCCGCAATTGTCGGATGAGCCTCTCCGCGAATACCGATCCTGTCGGCGCTAAGTTCCAGATTTTGCGATGCTTCACGCGGATCAAAATCGCCGCCATGTAGACTCAGGCTCGCCAAGTATCGGAAGTTATTTAATCCTCCGGAACAATGAATCGTTTTTGCAAAGAAAATCACTCAGGGCTCCCCTACACGAAAACAAATCCGATACGCATTGTACCCCTCCGCCAACTTCCCAGCGTAGATGGCGTTCAGTTCCGCCCGCAGGGCGTCGGCGGTCGCGAAGCCATCGGGGACCGCGTCGGCGTCGGTCAAATCTTCGAGGGCGACCGGGTCGACTGACTCAACAGAGATTGCGCCGATGCCCGGGACGTAGCTCCGTTGCCCGGCGCGCATGTGGCGATGCTTCCAGAGGCGAATCGTCTGGGTCTTTTCGCCGGCGAGAATTGCGGGCAGGAACTTTTTCTTGAATAGGAGCATGATTGTTTTGATGCGTGGTTGGTCGCGACTGATTCGATTTTAGCAAAAGGGGCTTTGCGATTTGACACCCACCGCGCGAACCGCGAAAATCGGTCGGACTTGGCGAGGCGTTGACTTTTCAATTTCGGGGAGCAGACCAGCATGGCTGACGGGCGCGTTGCGGCGGGACAAATCGATACGGTCATGCACGAGTCGCGGCTGTTTCCGCCGCCGCAGGAATTTGCTGCGAGGGCGCGCATCAAGAGCGAAGCCGAGTACCAGCAGCTTTACGACCGCGCCGCCGCAGACCCGGTGAAATTCTGGGAAGAACTAGGCCGCGAAGAGCTGCACTGGTTTAAACCGTTCGACGAAACGCTTCGCTGGAACGAGCCTCATGCCGAATGGTTCGTTGGTGGGCAAACGAATGCGAGCCATAACTGTCTCGACGCCCACATCGAGGCGGGGCATGGCGACCGGGTCGCAATTCTGTGGGAAGGGGAGCCGGGCGACGCGAAGCAACTCACCTACAGCGAACTACATCGCGAAGTCTGTAAGTTCGCCAACGTGCTGAAAGGGCTCGGCATCGTGGCAGGCGACCGGGTGAGTATCTACATGCCGATGGTGCCGGAGCTGGCCGTGGCGATGCTCGGCTGTGCACGGATTGGGGCCGTGCATTCGGTTATCTTCGCGGGCTTCAGTGCCGAGGCGATTGCCGAGCGGAACAACGACGCTGGCGCGAAGCTTATCATCACGGCCGATGCCGGCTGGCGACGAGGCAAGGCACTGCCGCTCAAGCAAACGGTCGACGAAGCGCTAAAGAAGAGCCCTACCGTTGAGAAGTGCATCGTCGTCGATCGAGTGAACGAAGCCATCAATTGGACCAAGGGCCGCGACCATTGGTGGCACGAGTTGATGCGTGAGGCCAGCGACCATTGCCCGGCAATGCCGCTCGATAGCGAGGCTCCGCTGTTCATTCTCTACACCAGCGGTTCGACGGGAAAACCCAAAGGCATTCTGCACACCACAGCCGGCTACAACCTCTACGCGAAAAAGACATTCGAGTGGGTGTTTGACCATCGCGAAGGAGACATTTATTGGTGTACGGCCGACTGCGGATGGATCACCGGTCACAGCTACGTCGTTTACGGACCGCTGAGCGCCGGAGCGACGGTGCTGATGTACGAAGGGGCACCGAACTTTCCCGACGAGGGTCGGTTTTGGGAGCTGATCGAGAAATACAAGGTCTCGCTCTTTTACACGGCGCCGACGGCGATTCGGGCGTTCATTAAATGGGGCGACGACTTCGTGACAATGCGCGATCTGTCGAGCCTGCGGGTGCTCGGGACCGTTGGCGAAGGGATCAACCCTGAAGCGTGGATGTGGTATCACCATGTCATCGGGGGCGAGCGCTGCCCGATTGTCGACACCTGGTGGCAGACCGAAACGGGAGGGATCGCCATGAGCCCGCTACCCGGTGCGATCGCCACCAAGCCGGGGAGCTGCACCAAACCACTCCCGGGCATCTTGCCCGAAATCGTCGACGAAGCGGGCGAACCGGTCGAAGCGGGGCAGGGAGGTTGGCTCGTGATTACACATCCTTGGCCAGGCATGTTGCGCGGCATTTGGGGCGACCCCGAGCGGTTCAAAGAAGTCTACTGGAGCAAAGTGCCGGGCAAGTACCTGGCCGGTGACAACGCCCGCTGCGACGCCGATGGTTATTACTGGATCATGGGCCGGATCGACGATGTGCTGAACGTGTCGGGCCACCGGCTCAGCACGATCGAAATCGAGAGCGCCCTGGTGAGCCACCCGGCGGTGGCTGAAGCGGCCGCCGTGGGTCGGCCCCACGAGCTGAAGGGGGAGGCGGTGGCCGCTTTTGTGACGCTCAAGAATGTGAAGCCAAGCGAAGAACTTCGCAAAGAACTCCGCCTGCACGTTCGCAAAGAAATCGGCGCGCTGGCCGAGCCCGACGACATTCGCTTCACGGCCACGCTGCCCAAGACCCGCAGCGGAAAGATCATGCGCCGCCTGCTCCGCGACATTGCCGCCGGCCGCGAGACGGTGGGAGACACCAGCACGGTCGAAGACTACAGTGTGCTGGCGAGGTTGCGGGACGATGATTAACGCGGGAGAGCGGTCAGCGGTCAGCGGGTGAGATTCGCTTCGCGCGTTAAGCGAAGCATTCCAGTCGTGGTCGGTAGGTTGCCCATTGGTTACGAAGAATCCTTTCTTGACGCCACTTAACGCGGCCATCGCTCCGATAATTTTTTCGGGTGCGGCCTGCGGGTTTTGCGGACCGCAGCACGTCGAGAAAGTCAGCAGCACCAGCAGCAAAGTTCGCGAGTTGGAGAAAGCTTGCACGGTCGCAATTCCTGTAAGATTCGGAGCAACGGCTCATTCGGTTTCGTCGACGTTAGCGTACGCGAACGCTGGGTGCGACAGTCCGGCTTGTCCGGCAGTGCGGACGACCAAAGAAAGTTTCCACACGAGAGCCGCTCAGGTGGCTGAACTTGTCCGCACTTCCCACTGCTGGACAAACCAGACAGTGGCACCCGCGGCTGGCGCCGTCGGCTCAAGTGATCACTTCACCCCCACATACTCCATCCAATCCCAAATCCAAGGCTGAGTCCATGGATTCCAAGTCGGATAAGCGGCCGACATGGCCGACCAGGCGAGCAGCGTAAGCGCAATCGCGCGGCCGAGGCGGCAGCAGTCGAGCGACTTAGCGGCGGGGAGCAGCGTGATTGTCCAGAGGGGCGCAAACCAAAACATCCAGCGGAAGCCTTGGGTCATGCCGCCGTAGTTGCGGTCTTCGAGCGGACGATTAATGTAGAACGCCAAGCAGATGATGGTCAATGAGATTGTGGCGGCGGCGAGCTCGCGCTCGAGGCCGCCCCCGCGAGCGAGCCACATCAGCCCCCCCACCATCGCGAGAATCCAAACGGGTGTCAGCGAAAACACGCCGTGGTGGCCGATGAGTGCGTGCAGAGCGTAGACCACTTTGTTCGGTTCGCCCGCGTCGATTCCTTGGCGGTTGGTCCAATAGCTGCTGCGCTCGACACCTTTGTCGTCGGTGTAGGTGTAGAGATACCAGTTGTCTTCGGCATTGATGTCGCCATTGCGGTGCATGTAAGGAGGTCGCCAGCTATCGTGGGCGTAGTGATTCGCACCGAAGTAGGCGACAATCACGATCAGCGCGGCTGGCGAGAACCAAGCGAAGGTTGCCTTCGGCCAGCGGACGAGAAACGCAAGCGACAAGAGCGCGAGAAAGGCAAGCGCCGGCAATTCGCAAGCGGCGGTGAGCGCTGCCGCCATGCCGGTGACGATTGTGAGGCCAGGTGTCGCCGCTCCGCTTTGTCGCATCCGTACGTAAGCCCACACCGCGACGCTCGCGCAAGCGGCGGCCCAAGTGTGATTGTTGGCCACGACGGCAAACGCCGACAACAGGGTGCCGAACGTAATGACAGCCATCGCAAAAAGTCTCGCAAAGTCGCCCGTGCCGAGTCGTTCGATGACATCGACAACAACGACGAACATCACCACCATCGGCAACACGTTAATCAATAGCAGCAGGATTCGCCCGGCGGCATAGGGATCGTCGGCGAGCGACAAGCCGGTCGTGCGATTGAGCAGCCAATACCCGGCTGCCATGTGCAGATAGGTGAGCGGTGGTTTGCTGCTGTAGAAGTGAAACTCGCCGTCGGCCCCCTTGTGCCTCACAATGTCGATCGAGTCCCAGGTGGGCTCTTTGAGAATCTCGTCGATGGCGAATGTTCCTTGCTCGACGAGCGCCCGGCTCGCCATCCAGCGGCTGCGATCATTGGCACTCAGAAACGGTCGGCCCAAGCGCAGCTTCTTGGCCACCTCTGCCCGCTTGCGACTAAGCCGTTCGGCAATTTCAGAATCACTGAGCTGCTCGTTGGCCAACTCAACGCGATAATCGCGCATCCGCTCGTCGATGCGCTGTCGTTCGAGTCGCGTGAGGTCGACCGAATCGACCGCCAGAATGCGGCCCACCATGTTCCCCACCGCGAGCGCAATCAGCAGCAGGTAAACCGACCGGCGGAGCGTGGCCGTCGAGTCGATCATTGATGGACTTCCGGAACTTCGGGATGCGACTTCGTGCTGGTTGCGGCATCGGGGCCGGTGTATTTGGCAACCGAATAGAGGTCGGTCTTGCGAACCAGGAATGCCGTGAGCATTTCACCCAAGAGGCCAATCGAAAGAAACTGCCCCCCCAAGAGCAGCAGCGCGACCGCGTAGTAGAGCATAGCCGTTTCGTGTAAGTTGACCGGTTCCCACCCGGCGACGACGCGGGAGGCAATCCACTTGCCCGCCAAGAATGTGAGCATCAGTCCGCCGAGGAGCAGGGCGAGCAGGCCGGCGCTCCCGAGCATGTGTTGGGGGCGATGTCCGTAGCCGGTGATGAACTTGACGGTCAGTAAGTCAAGAAAGCCTTTGACCACGCGGAAGACGCCATACTTGCTGTGGCCATGTTCTCGCGGGCGGTGATTGACGGGGACTTCGGCGATCTTAAAACCGCGTGCAGCAGCCAGCACCGGCACGAAGCGATGGAGCTCACCGTAGATTTGCACTTCGTCAAAGACCTCTTTGCGATAGACCTTGAAACCACAGTTGTGGTCGTGGAGCTTGACGCTGGTGAGCCAACCGACGAGTCGGTTGAAGAATCGCGAGGGAATCGTTTTGTGCCACGGGTCGCGGCGGTCGATTTTCCAGCCGCTCACAACGTCGTTTCCTTGTGCGAGTTTGGCAACGAGCAAGGGAAGTTCGCCCGGGTCGTCTTGCAGGTCGCCATCCATAGTGAGCAAGATGGGATCGTCGGCCACATCGATGCCGGCCATGAGCGCTGCCGCCTTGCCAAAGTTCCGCCGCAGGCGAATGCCAAGCACGCGATCATCGACGGCCGCGAGTTGTTCGATCTCGTGCCAGGTGGTGTCGGTCGAACCGTCGTCGACGAAGATGATGCGAATCTTGTAATCGTGTGCCGTTTCGACGGCACGAATCTGCCGATGCAACTCGGCAAGGCTGGCGAACTCGTTGCAGACCGGAATGACGGCTGTGATACGTTTCATGCCGCAATCTAGTTTCGCTAAAGGATGGGCCCGGGAGAGGGAGGAGCCGGGCGGCGGAGGGTTACAATTAGGATAGCACAAATGGCGACCTCCGCCAAAAGCGAAACGACCCGCCAAAGCGTCGCCGTCGCGAGCGCGGTGCCGGACGAAACGTGTGGGGCGAGTATGCCGGCGAGCATGGCGTCGCGAACGCCCACTCCGCCGGGGAGCAGCGACAAGAAACCGGCCACCATCGGAAGCGTACTCGATTCGATCCAAACGGGCCAAATGCCCAGCGGCGTCGGGTGTCCGTCGCCGACCGAGCGGTAGGTGGCCCATAGCGCAACGCTCAGCCCGAGCCAACTCACGGTTGCCGCGATCACTCCCCAGCCAACGAGGGGCCAGTCGATGGCGTGAGGCCATTCGTCGCGGAGCCCGTCGCCGGTGTTGCGACGATGATCGCCCTTGGCGACGCGCTTCGCCAGAAATTGAGCCACCGGCGGCGTCACCGGTACACCAGCGGCGATCGCTAGGACCGAGGCTGTGACGATCATCGCTGAGTTCAGCTCGCCGGCCAGCGGAGCCATGACAGCCGCGAGCGCCGCGCCGGTTGCCATAAAGGTGAGAGTTTCGAGAAACACGCTCACGACAATCGCGCGATGGCTCGCATTGGCGGTAGCGACAGCCGCCGTTCGCAGGGCAATGACCATCGCCTTGCCGGGGACATATTTGCCCAGGTGTCCGAGAAAGTAAGCCCGGGCGACAGAGACACCCGTCGCAGGCTGCGAAAACCGGGCAAGCACATGCCACCAATAAAGAGCCATTGGCAAGAGCGCGACGAGGTAAATCGCCCCGGCCACGAAGAGCCAGCCGTACTGGATGGTAAGCCGCGACTCCGATAATTCGCGCCAACCACTCGACAACGAACGCCCCGCGAACAAAACTACGACGGCGACCACGAGCAAAGTAATCGCATAGCGAACGAGGCGGACGCGCGTCGACTTGATCGTGGCCGATGACATAAACGAATGCTAACACGATCGGTGTTGCGAAGGGGAGCGAGCGATACTGAGGTGCCTGACATTTTTCTCTGGCACCCCAAGCAGGGGAACCGCCACGACGCAAAAAAGCAAAGAGACACGGCATAAAAAGATGCAAACAAACAAAAAGCGTGAGAACCGGCTGAATGGCAATGCTAATGAATATCTCGAAGCGACAACCCGGTGCAAACCGAGCGGTCTCTGCTCGTCGACTTAGGATCGCCCGCGAATTAACTTCCCGATTTCGCAAACTGCCCCGACATTTTCACCCGGTCATTGTTCAATTAACCGCCACGACGCAACGAGCGCCAAGTACACGGCGGAATTGGCGCGACCGCTCTCGATCAGAACCAGCAGCGAACTGCCAAGTCGATTGAATTTCGCGCGCGTACTGACCTCGTAAACTCAATAAAATGGCTGGTTTGCCATTGAAAACAGTATTGGTCACGCTGAGTTTCTGACGCAAGGGTGTCAATAAGCAGGATACTTTGGTGAGCTTTTCGCTGTGCTCATGGCGCTCGCCGCGTCGTGGCGGTTTTTCCTTAACTCCCCGATTTTCAAATGGCACCCGGTCGTTTGTGAAAAATATCGCAATCGACGAAAGGAAGTTGTTGGCCAGCCATCCCTAAGGGCAAGCAAACAACCAGGCACTCGCCGAACATGCGGGATCGGACGCGGCGCGACGAATCCCCGGCTATCGCACGGCGATCGGTCGTGACTCGTTGTCGCAGCGGGAATTCGTTTGTAAGTTGTTGTGAGTCAAAGACTCTCGTTCGAGTAAGCTCTCACGCGATCGTTTTCCCATCGGTGATCACAGCATGGCAACTTTCGCACGTCATCTCCTGTCGCATATCGTTCGTTTTGCGCGGTCGTTTTCTTTTGTCGGTCTCGCGGTCGCGACGTTGTTTGCTGCCGGATCTTTGACGCCGTCGCTGTTGCCGCGTCACTATGCTGTGCAGGGCATTCTCACTGGCTTTGCACTCGCTGTGGGCTACGGTGTCGGGTCGCTGGTGGTGTGGTTGTGGCACTGGTTCGGAATTCCCGACTTCAGCCCGCGCGTGCAACAGGTGAGCCGCACGATGACTTCGATTGTGGTCGCGATTGTCGCGGTCACCTTCTTGTGGTGGTCGACACTCTGGCAGAATTCGATTCGCCAGCTCATGGAGATGCCGCCGGTGGCGACTGCCTATCCGTGGCGGGTCGCGGTGATCGCCTTGGCGACTGGCATCGCGGGCATTCTGCTGGCCCGAGGTTTGAACGCAGTGCGCCGTTACCTGAATGGCTGGGTGGCGATGGTCGTCCCGCAGCGCGTTGCCAATGTCACGAGCGCCGTGTTGCTGGTCGGCCTGTTGTTCCTGCTGGTGAACGATGTGTTCATTCGCTTCGCACTCGCGAAGGCCGATCAGATATTTATGCGCATCGACGCGGCCACTGACGACGGAATCGACGGGGGCATCCCACAACCGACCAATCCCTTGGCGTCGGGGAGCCGCGAATCGCTCGTTGCGTGGGACATGATGGGACGCCAAGGCAAACGCTTTGTGTCTTGGGGACCAACGCCAGAACAGATCAGCAAGTTTCTCGGTGCCGAGGCCAAGACTCCGCTGCGGGTGTATGTCGGTCTGGCTGCCGCCGAAACCATGCAGGCGCGGGCCAAGTTGGCCGTCGAAGAGCTCAAGCGGGTTGGTGGCTTCGACCGCGCGGTGCTCGTGGTCGCCACCCCCACCGGCACCGGTTGGCTCGACCCGGCGGCAGTCGATACGCTCGAATACCTGCACGCCGGCGACACGGCGATCGTCAGCATGCAGTACTCCTACTTGCCAAGTTGGATCACCATTATGGTGAGTCCCACCTACGCGACCGACTCGGCCCGGTATCAGTTCGATGCCGTGTACGAACACTGGAAGTCGCTGCCGCGCGACGCGCGGCCCCGACTCTATCTGCACGGTCTGAGCTTGGGGGCGATGGGTTCGGCCGCCAGTGCCGACCTGTTCACACTGTTCGAAGATCCAATTCACGGCGGCGTATGGAGCGGTCCACCATTTGCCAGTCAGGTGTGGGTGCGCGCGACACGCAATCGCAACCCCGACTCGCCGATGTGGTTGCCTCGGTTTCGCGATGGTTCGCTGCTCCGCTTCACGACGCAAGAAAACTCTCTGCCCGCGGCCGGCCAGCGGTGGGGACCGATGCGGTTTGTGTTCGTGCAACATGCCAGCGACCCAATGACATTTTTTTCGCCCGACCTGTTGTACAGCCGCCCGGCTTGGCTGGTGGGCCCGCGCGGGGCCGACGTTTCGCCCTACTTGCGTTGGGCACCGATTATCACGTTCTTGCAAGTCGGCTTCGACGTTCCGATGGCCACCAGCGTGCCGACCGGCTACGGACACAACTTCGCCCCGCAAGATTACATCGATGCGTGGGTCGAGGTGACCGAGCCTCGCGACTGGTCGCCCGCAGCCACCGCTCGGCTCAAAGCGCACTTTGCCAAGCCGTCGACGACGAAAACCGATTGATAACTGGAGTGTCCTGACTGCTAGGGAGAACTTGGTGGCACCCGCCAATTCGAGTTTGAAACGGCACTAAGGAACGAACGCAAAATAACTTCCGCATATGAACGAGTTACGATTGACGTTAGCATCGAGAGAACGGCAGTTGCGAAAAAATGGGACTGGCTCCGCAGCCTGTCGAGTCTCCAGCACTTGGGACCATTTTCTGCGGTG
>JBGSRO010000203.1:0-4519 GCA_041737535.1 Pirellulales bacterium
GCATAACCCGCGGCTAGCGCCGTCGGCTCAAAGTGATGCTAATAACGAATCTCGCTGAGCTGCGAGAGCCGCTGCAATGGAATGCTCATGTCGGCGGCTTCGGCTTGCTTCAGCACTTCGGCTTCTTGGGGGAATGCTTGCTCGAACATCGGTTCAGCAAAGCGGTCGCCGGTGCTTTCCGCGAGCGACTGAGCGAGTTGCATGTCGAGCTGAGCGCGAAACTTCTCTTCGGCCTGACCACCATGAAAATAAGCCGGCTTGCCGACCGTCGATCGCATCGACGAAAGCATCTGGCTGTAGAACGTTTCGCCGACCCAGGAACTATACGCCTGCTTCGTCTGCTGGGCCTTCGACACAGCCTCGTGGCTAGGTTTGTTGATCGTGCCAAGACTGGAAATTGTTTGCATGTCACCTGCCTGTTGAGTCATGTCGTTCTGCCGTCCGCCCACTGCCCTCTGCCTACTCAATAATTAGCTTGCCATGAAGCTTTCCGTCGCGTTCGATCACACGGATAATGTCCATCACATCTACCGGTGGCACTTTTAGGTACTTGAGCTGCGAGACGAGGCTGTTGAGGCTCGGGCTGATCGTCTGGTCGTCGTACAGAGCGGTGAACTCGGCCGAGCCACCCGCCTCGATGACTGTGTTTTTGTGAACCACCACGACGTCGCCGATGCGGACGTCGCCGCTGATGACGATGCTGCCGGTGCGAGGGTTGATCACAACACGTGCTTCGGGGTCTTCTTCGGTGATAATCGTTTCGAGAACCTCGCTGGTGAAAGCGACCGGATCGCTCGTGTAGCGAGCGGGAATGCGAATGCGAATGTTGGTCGCGTCGACAGCGACGACCGATGTGAGCGAGGCGTCTTCGCTTGCGTCGGCGTCGACAAATGCCGCGCCGGTCGATTCACTGCTGTAGTATCCACCCCAGTCGTCGCGGACTTTGCGGGCGATTTCGGCCGCCGTGTGAAAACCTGCGTGGTTCTTGTCGAGTACCAACGTGATGAAGCCATCTTTGTGGAATGGCGTGTACACGTCCTGTTCCATTTGACAACCATTATGAACGCGCCCGGCCGTGGGCACAGTCGCGTCGTCGATTTGCACTGGGCCGCTACAAAGCGCAAACACCCGACGGTCTTGCAAGTTGGGACCAAGCAGAGTGGCGAAAGCCAATTGACCACCGGCCAGGCTCTTGCCATTGATGGCCGAAACCGAGCAGTTGAGTTTCTCGCCCCGGCGAGCACCAGTCGCGGGTACTTGAGCTTGCACAATCACGAGCGAAGCGTTTTTCATCCCTTTCAGTTCAGCTAGCGAAGCGGCGTCGACGCGGCCAGACATGCTCAGCGGGCTGCCGAGCAGTTCCATCGCGCGGGCCATTGCCCGCATCGTGGGGCCATCATTTGTCGCACCGGTGCCGTTGAGTCCCACGACGAGGCCATAGCCTTGCAGGGTGTTTTCTTCCTGGCCTTTGACACGGCAGATATTTCGCAGCCGTGTTTCGGCCGACGCCCAAGTTGACGTAAGCAAGATCAAGGCGACGATTGCAATGGTTGTTTTCATGAGTCGTTTTTATGTATCCACCCTCGCCAGACAGTGGATGAACTTGCGTTAAACCAGTCCACCGTCTGGTGACGGTAGCTCCATTTCGGACGACAATTGTGTGTTAGAACGGTTTGAACTTGCCGTAGAGCTTGTTGAGCCAACCGACGGAGTAACCATTGCGAACGGTGCCGATTTCCTCTTTCTTAATGTCGAGGTCGGCAATGGCGTCGCTACGAACCACGCGGTCAGGGCCAATCGACTGGCGACGCACGACACCCGTCAGCGAAGCAAGCCACTCTTCATCGTTGTTGACAATTTTGCGATGAGCCTCGATCACAAGGTTACCGTTGGGGCGGATATCGACGATCTTGGCGGCAATGCGAAACGTGAGTGCGTCGTTCGTTTCAATATCCGACTGCGCACGAAATTGACTGTTGAGTTGGCCGCCGATCGTGGGGTCGCCCCGCCGCTGCGGCGCGGCAAAGATGTCGCCGCCGCTGGCCGCTAGCCAGTCAGTCAAAGCGGCATTGAAGTTCGCTTGCTTGCGGCTTTGGGCATCGCCTTCGCTGAGCATGGTCGAACGGTAATCGACCAGCACTGTGATGATGTCTTCTTTGCGAAGCTCGCGGGTCTCGGCTTCGGGAGGCAACGGTTGATAGAGGAACGAAGCATTCTCGAGCGTCAACGGCAACGGAGCGACGGCATTGCCATCGGGGCCCAGTTGAAAACTAGGAGCCATCAGGCTTCCTTCTTGAGCCGATGCGTTGCTGGCAATTGTCACCAGCATGGCGATCGCGAAAGCGGATGTTGCTTGCATGGGAATCCTTTCGGTCTGTCGCCTTTCGCTCCGCGAAAGGTGCTGTTCGCGGAGCGAACAGCGACACTGTGTGTGACTATGTTTAACGCACGGCCGGGAGTGGTTCGTTGACAGTTCGCTCGAAAGTGCGTGGGGGTTCGGGTGGCGCAACTGCCGTCACGATCGCCAGCTTGCCCAAGCCAACAACGCGGGCGAACAGCCGATCTTTATTGTCGGTCGTCTCGACTTCGATCACTTCGCCTTCGCGACCATCGGCACGAGCGATGGCCTGCCGCGTGATGCGAATGCCACCGCCGGCGGCGGTAACGCTGACTAGTTGTCCTCGCTCGACCATTGTTGCCGGGAGGCAGAGGTCGGTTGTCAGCACCTGTCCCGGCCCAAGATTGCGAGCTGCCTCGTGGCCAATCACTCGATTGACCTCAGTGATTGGCACGGCATTCATCGCCAATCGGCCATTCTCCGGAGCCGGCTCGAACGATACGTGTGAAGCGGTCAGCAGCTCACCGCGAGCCACGGGCCGCGTCATGATAGCTACTGGCGTCATATCACGAACACTGATTCGCAGCGCGATTTTGAGCGGTCCCTGTTTGGTGTCGGTGCTGAGAAGAACAGTCTGCAAACCTGTCCAAGGAGCCCGACCACCGCTGACCGTGAGTTCGCTCGTCGAGTCGATCAGTCGCTCGGCATCGCGACTGGCAAGTTCGAGCGCGACTTCAATCAGTCCCAGCTTGCCCGACTGGTCTTCGAGATACTGGGTGATGGCTTCTCGTAGGTGATCGGCAATCGCCTCGATTTGCGTAGCCGTTAGGAAAACCACTTCGCGGCGTGCCGCGGTCGTGTTGGGGATGCGACGAAATCCACTACGAGGAGTTTGCTGAGTCGCTGTCGAGTCATTGGCTTGGGCAACCGGCGCGACGTTGGCCCAAGCCACTGTGACACGATCGGCCCCGACGACCGAGACACCGCTCAGGTCAACCCCGCTGCGGAACAGCAAATCGCGAACGTCGGCAATCGTCAGATAGCGTGTCGCATCGACCGGCGGCGCAGGCATCAGCTCGACGAGTTTGAGCGACCAAGTCCGCCCGTTGTCGAAGCCCTCGAAATCGGCCACGTCGCCCAAACGGACGATGCTGCCAACGGGTGTGGCCGACTCGCGAAGGACGATTTCGCCTGCGTGGCCGTAAGCGCAGCACGCGAGGGCGACTGTCAGAGTTGTGAAATTTTGGAATGTCATGTTGTCTGTTTACTCCGGGCGTTGACGCTTACGGCTCGCCTTGTGTTAACTACGGCGGAGGTTGGCGACGACTTGCATGATTTGGTCGCCCGCTTGAACGACTTGGCTATTGAGTTCAAACGCGCGTTGCGTTTGAATCAGGTCAATCAGTTCGGTGACTGGTTCGACGTTCGAGGCTTCGAGAAAGTTCTGCCGCAGCACACCGATGCCGTTTTGGCCGGCCTGGCCCTGGTTGGCTGGTCCTGAAGCGGCTGTTTCGGAGAACAGATTGTCGCCCAGCTTCAGGAGTCCGTCGGGATTGATGAATGTTGTCAGCTGAATCTGCCCCGCCTGCTGCAATTGGGTTTGACCCGACACGCTGTACTCAACCGTGCCATCGGCCGTCACGACAACGTCGACTGCTTCTTGGGGGATGTTAATGCCGTCGACGAGTTGATATCCCGTGTTGGCCGAGCCAAGCACGAGTTGGTTGTTGGCATTGACGTTGAAGTTGCCGGCACGGGTGTAGAGCACCTCGCCGTTGAGACCTTGCACCGAGAAGAATCCGTCACCTTCGATGGCCAGGTCGAGCTGGTTGCCCGTGTTTTGGAACGCTCCTTGGTCGTGGTCGCTTTGAGTGCTGGAGACGCGTACACCGAGGCCAACCTCAACACCGGTGGGCGTAATGTTGCCGTCGGAGTCGGTCGCCCCGGGCAGGCGAATTTGTCGGTAGAACAGGTCCTCGAAGTTGGCCCGGTCTTTCTTGAAAGCGGTCGTGTTGATGTTCGCCATATTGTTGGCGATGACGTCGAGCTTGGTCTCGAGCGCCTGCATGCCGGTGGCGGCGGTATAGAGGGTTTGGACACTCATCTTCGATTCCTCGTCAGTTTCTTGCTGAGCCGTCGGCGCTAGCCGCGGGTGAAGTCAAGGCAGTCATTACCCGCGGC
>JBGSRO010000210.1:0-5870 GCA_041737535.1 Pirellulales bacterium
CCCATTTATTCGCGCTGGAGCGGAGCAGTCCGTTGCGAAAAAGTGGGACAGGCACCGCAGAAAATGGTCTCAAGTGCTGGACACTCGACAGGCTGCGGAGCCAGTCCCATTTTTTCGCAACTGCCGTTCTCTCGATGCTAAAGTCAATCGTAACTCGTTCATATGCGGAAGTTATTTTGCGTTCGTTCCTAAGCGGCAAGACATCCACACGCAGCTCCGGTCCAGACTTCGATTGCGGGGCGCAAAACACCGGTGACTCACGTCACCGGCTCGCCTTTCGCTTTGGGAGACTCTCATCTTTTAGTCCGAAAGGTTACAATCGGCTGGTAGTCTTAACTCTCGACCGATCGCAAAGGACAACCAACATGCCTTCGCCCCTCGCCACGATCATCGCCAACGGCACCAAACTTTGGCTCGACTCGGTCGACCCCGAGTTGGTCGCGACCAACCGCGCGCTGGGGGCAACGGGAGCGACGTCGAATCCGATCATCATTTCTGACCTCATCGCGACGGGCCGTTTCGACGATGCGATTGGCGAAATGCTACAGGATGCGAGCGCCGACGATAGCTTCGTTGCCTGGCAAATCACGGATCGCGTTGTTCGCGATGCGCAACAGGTTTTCTTGCCGGTCTGGAAAGAGACTGAGGGGAACGATGGCTACGTCAGCTTCGAACTCGACCCGTTGCTCGAAGACGCCGATTGTCCGCTCGACCACGAGGCCAAGGTCGCGCGGTACATCGAACTCGGCCAAAAGTGGTCGAAAGGTCACGACAATCGCATGATCAAAGTGCCCGCGACACCAGCCGGCATCGGGGCGCTGCCTGAACTGGCCGCCAGTGGAATACCCCTGAACGTGACGCTGATCTTCACCGACGAACAGTATCGCCATTGCCGCGATGCCGTTTGGAGCGGTGCCCAACGGCTCGGCTCGCTCGACAAGTTTAAGAGCGTCTACAGCATTTTTATTTCGCGGCTCGATGTTTATACCGAGAAGCATGTGCCGGAGCTTTCGCCCGCCGCTCAAGGCGAGGTCGGCACCGTGAACGCGAAATTGATCTGGCGCGAGAACGAAAAGTTCTGGAAGCAGCAGTCGACACCGCTCGACCAAGAGATGGTGTTCGCGAGCACCGGCACGAAAAAGCCAGAAGATCCCGCTTGGAAGTACGTTGCGGCTCTTGTGGGAAGCGATATTCAGACCAATCCACCGGCGACGAACGAAGCGGTCGAAAAGTCGGATTGCGATTATCCTTGCCGTATCGAAGAACTGCCACCCCAAGCGGTGCTCGACGAAATCGAAGCAAAGGTCGATCAAACAAAGTTGCACGAAGTGTTGATGTCAGAAGGGTTAAAAAAGTTTGCTGATCCCCAGAAGAAATTGCTGAAGCTGATCGGTGACAAACGGGCGGCGATGCAAGCGTAACATGGCCAACGGTAGTCGGTTTCGCCATGAGCCATTATCCTTGAAGTGCGCCCCGAACCACCGTGAGCCGACATGCCCGATTACCCCTCGTTAGCCGAGCGTCTTGCCGTTCTCTATCCCAGTTTAGACGCAGCGGGCCGGGAGTCTTTTTCCAATAAAGTTTTAGAGTTGGCGGCAACGGTCGAGGTAAGCGACACCCGCCCTCTGCTCTCCGAGCGCGACATCGTGCTCATCACCTATGCCGATCAGATTCGTGGCGATAAAGAATCGCCACTTGCCACGCTAGCTGGGTGGCTCAGCGATACGCGGCTTGCCGAGCTGTTTGGCATCGTGCATCTGTTGCCGTTTTGTCCTTGGTCGTCGGACGATGGGTTTGCGGTGATCGACTATTTGGAAGTCGACAAGCAGGCCGGCACCTGGGAAGACATTGCGAAGCTGGGCGAACAGGTCGACTTGATGTTCGACCTTGTGCTCAATCACCTTTCGGCCGAGAGCGATTGGTTTCGTCGCTATAAGCAGGGCGAAGCGCCATTCACGCGATACTTTATCGAAGTGGATGGCGAGTTCGACACGTCGCAAGTCGTCAGGCCACGCAGCTCGCCGCTGGTGACTTCGCTGATGACGACGCGCGGCACACGCGAAGTGTGGACCACATTTAGCGACGATCAAATCGACCTGAACTACGCCGAGCCCGATTTGATGCTGGCGATGCTCGGCGTGCTGCTCGAATACGCCAAGCGCGGTGCGCGAATCATTCGTCTCGATGCGATTGCCTATCTCTGGAAGCAAAGCGGCACCACTTGCATCCACCTGCCAGAAACGCACGAAGCCATCAAGCTGATGCGCGATGTCGTCTCGGCCGCTTACCCCGGCACGCTGCTGCTGACCGAGACCAATGTGCCGCACGCCGAGAATGTGGCGTACTTTGGCGATGGTAACGAAGCTCACATGGTCTACCAATTCAGCCTGCCGCCACTGTTGGTCGATGCGATGGTTCATGGCGACGCGGTCTGGCTGAAGAAGTGGCTCACCGAGCTGGCTCCGCCACCGTCAGGTTGCACCTACTTCAACTTTACCGCCAGCCACGACGGCATCGGCGTCCGCCCGCTCGAAGGGCTGGTGCCTGACGAACGTTTCGCGACCTTCGTCGACGCAATGCGCGACCGGGGCGGACTCATCGGCACACGCCGAATGGCGGATGGCACCGATGTCCCCTACGAGCTGAACATCAGCTACGTCAATGCCGTTTCGCCCACGGCGACGACACGCAAGTCCGACGCCGAACTCCACGCCCGGCGGTTCCTCACGACCCAAGCCGTGATGCTCGCCCTGCAAGGAGTGCCGGCCGCTTACATTCACAGTGTCGTCGGTAGCCAAAACGACGAAGCGGGTGCGAAAGAAACTGGCATCAACCGTCGCATTAATCGCCGGAAGTTCGACCGTCAGGGCATCGACGCCCAGGTAGCCGATATTACGTCGCTCTCAGGCATGATCTACACGGGCTACAAGCAGATGCTGGCCGTGCGCCGCGAAGTCACCGCCTTCCACCCCGAAGCCGCGCAGGCTTTGGTGGCCGACACGCCCGACCAAGTGTTGGCGTTCACGCGCACCAGTGTCGATGGAAAGCAAGAAGTCTTGGTGCTGGCAAACTTTGGTGACGAACCGGTTTCTGTGGCAGCGGGCGAGATGTTCGCGAAGAAGCCCAAAAAGCTGCGCGACCTGCTTGGAAATGTCGAACCGTCGAAGGATGCGAGGGTCGAGATTCCAGCCGGTGGATGTGCTTGGCTACTGGCCGAATAGTCGTCCGTTTTCAAGCGGCGTCATCGACTCTCACATCCGTCATCGTGGCGATAACGGGTCTGGATGCTGCCACGCATGGCCATCGGACGTTGGGAAAGTGGGCTTGCCCTTGCCTTGGCGTTAGTAAAGAATATCGCGAAATACTTTACTAACCCCACAGCCTCGTAAAGTCGGCTTTACTAGTGAATCCGTCGGATTTCTCTCGCGATTGTCCCGGAAAGCTCGTTCCAGTTGAGTTCGTAGACTACCCTGACGGGCCACTCGGAAAGCCGCAGCAAGTAAAATCAGCCGCATTCGTCCCCGATAAATTGCCTCCGAAACTCGACTGGGATGCCATCCGGTTAGAGCAATTTGATCGCTATCAACAAACGATATCGGTGCTCGGAAAACTCAACGGCCTGCACCGACAAGTGGGAAATGCCGCCGGCTTATTGCGAACGCTGTGGATGCGTGAGGCAAAGCTGTCGTCGAAGATTGAAAACATCGACACAACCGCCGAAGATCTTGTACTCGCAGGAGCGGGTCGCACGCTCGAAGTTAGAGACAGCGGTAAAGAGAGCTGGAATTATGTACGTGCCTTGGAGCATGGTGTTTCGTCAACTTTACCGTGGTCAACGCGCGTTATTTGCGAAATGCACAAGCTATTGCTATCTGACGTTCGAGGCGAGGTAGCACGACCAGGAGAACTGCGAGATCGTGGAGTGTACCTTGGTGATCGGTCGCGCGGTGTCAAGTTTGCGAGATTCGTGCCGATGCCTTCAGGTGACCCTCTCCGTGACGCCCTTTCGAGTCTTGAGAAATTTGTCAACGCTACGCATCCGAAAATACCGCCTCTGTTCGTGATCGCCTTGACCCACTATCAATTCGAAACCATCCATCCCTTCAGCGATGGAAATGGCCGAATCGGCCGCGTGTTGATCTCGCGCTCACTCGTTAAAGAAGGACTCTTGGAACAACCGGTCGTCTACATGAGTGCCTACATAAACGAGCACCGAGATGAATACGTCGACTTGTTGCTCGCAATCAGTCAACGTGGTGGCGAGAATTGGTCGCGATGGATTGGATTTATCCTCGAAGCCATTCGCACTCAGGCACTCGATGCTATTTGGAGAAGCGAGCAATTGATCTCGCTTCGCGACGAATATCATCGGAGAGCAAAAGACTCCAAGCTGCCGACGAGTTTGCTGATAGTCATCGACCGGTTGTTTTCAATGCCCGCGATAAACGTCGCCGAAATTGGCAAGCACACCGGCGTGACCAAGCCGACCGCGAGTAACTACGTCACAAAGCTAGAAGAGATTGGCGTGCTGACCGAATACACTGGCCGCGACCGCGACCGCGACTGGATTGCCCGCGAAATCGTCAACATCATCGAGCAAGATGCACCGATCGATTGAGTCAATCGCACTATCGGAAATTCGTGGTGCGTGCGACTCGTGTCGGCGGTCGCGAGTCACATGATTGGCGGCACGCTCAAGGCCTCGGTGGCAGCGGGCGAGATGTTCGCGAAGAAGCCCGCCAAGGTTCGCGATCTGCTTGGAAATGTCGAACCGGCGAAGGATGGCAGCGTCGAGATTCCAGCCGGTGGATGTGCTTGGTTAGTAGCCGAATAGTCGTCGCCACCGCAGCCTTGGTTTACCCGACTGAAATCGGCGGAAATGCAATCCAAGATGCGTCTCTCAATTGAAATGCTCGACCTCTGATTTCAGACTCGCCGACGGTCGTAAACAACCACTTCAGCCGATTAACAATGGCTTCGCGATTGGGTTGCTTTAGTGCAACGACGATGAGTCCCGCATGGTCCGGATGAGAATGCCGAAGCGTATGAAAAAAATCACGATCTGTGGTCAAGAGTACCGCACCGATCGATTTCGCATATTCAATCAGCGCTCTATCCGTCGTACCCTCAAGTTCGGTTCCACGTGGATCGACCCATTCAAATCCATAGTCTTCGAGCAAATCGGTCGCCGACTTCGGAAAGTTTTCGTCTAGCAGGAACTTCATGTGACTGGTTCGTAGTCGGCGAGTTGGTAGTCGCTAAGCTCGCTCGCAAACGCGAGCGCTGCAAGAATGTCTTCCCGCGTTACATTGGGATAGTCAACGAGAACGTCGTCGATTGAGTCGCCTCCAGCAAGCGCACCGAGGAGCGTTGAAACGAGTACGCGAGTACCCTTGATGACGGGTTTACCGTGGCAAGTGTCTGGTTGAATCGAAATTCTCTCGTTCATGTCATAGTTCCAAAAGCAATGAAGCGGCGCTACAGACAGTAGCATACACGTCGACCCACGCCGAGCCAACTTCGCTCTCTGCTCGGCCTTGCACCGCAGATGGGTGTCGCTTTGACGAGAGAATACAAGCCCGATGCACTAGCAAGGGATTATTGGCAACCCGCTGGTTCCCTCACTTGCGAATCGGGCTTGTGTTGCCGAGGGTGTAACTTGCCCCGATTAAGGGGTCGATGCGCATTCGCGTCCACTCGCGTCATAGCTGTGGGCTCTTGGGTCGCGAAAGGTGTAAACAGCGGTTGAAAATCAGAGCGCCTGGCGGAGCCGAGCAGCAGTTGAAAAGTGAAGCGCACAGCTGTGCAGCTGGTGAAACTTGGGAAGATGGCGGCGTAGCCGCTAGCTTTCCCAAATTCGCACTGGAGGC
>JBGSRO010000195.1:0-4019 GCA_041737535.1 Pirellulales bacterium
GGGCGTCGACGAAGCCGTCAAATACATCCGCGAAACGATCGCGTGGTGGAAAAACGAAGAGCTCAAAAACGACAACGCCGAATTCCAGGGGAAATTCCGCGACTGGATGCGCGAGACGTCGCGGGGCCGGTTCCCCAGCAGCCCGACCCCCGACGAAATGGCCGGCAATCAACGACCGCCACACGGTCTCTAAACGATTCACTTTTTTCGGCCGTAAGGCCAACACCAACCCCGGAGCGAATGATGCCCACCACCAACCAAGAAACGGCCATCGACGTCGACAACGATCGCGACGACGACCTCGACACCACGATCGGCAACGATGCCGACGGCGACGCGGTCGAACACGATACGATCGACGATGTTGTCGATGAAACGATCGACGAGAACGAGCCGGCCGACGACGAAGCTCGAGACAGTCTGAAAAACCTGATGGGGTTCGTGACACTGCTCAAAGCGCAGTACAAAGCGCTCATGGCCGACGAGCACCGCAGCCTCACGCGGCCACCGCGTGATTATCGATTCGCCGAAGGCGACGCACTGATCGCAGCTGTCGCCCACTACACCGCGCAAGACGGCCAACTCGGCCGTGGCGAGTGGTTGTATTATGAGCTGCTCGAGCGACGCGCGGCGCGACTCATCAATCAGCACATCGACACCGATCGCAAATTCTGGTCGCGTGGTGTCGACTTCTCGCCGGCCCTGATTGAGCAAGTCGAGCTATTGCTTGAGGCGATCGAGTGGTTCGGCACCGATGGCCCGGAGCGGGGCGAAGTCGAAGAGGTCCACCTCGAATCGATCGAGCAAATGGACAGCTACGCGACGGCCGTTTCCGATGCGCAGATCGCGAAAATGTTCGCCTGGACAACGCCCGAAGGGAGCCCCGACGTTCGTCGCGTCCGCATCGCACGAAAAGAAAAAACGCCGCCCCCCGTTGTGCATCGCAAAACGAAAGCGGCACCGTGGCCCGAGCGCCAGCCGACCACGTTCTCACTGCGCGAGACAGTCGCGTACATGACCGACAGCGGCTACCACCGCGCGCGGAAAGAGTATCTCGGCTACTAACGTTTGCCACGCAAGCGCCCACCCCGGGCGCTTGCTTCTCTGTTTCACTTACTCCCCCCAAGGATCAACGAAAATGACCCCCACCCTTCGCACCCGACAAAAGTATTACTCGCCGCCCGTCGATAGCGAAATCGAAAGGATTCGCTACGGTCGCAACTCGAGTGTCGACACGTTCGGCCATGCCACGCCGGAGCAACGGATCGACAATTTCATCGACCGCATCGTCGACAACGTCGCGCGACTGCCGGCGTTTCAATGGATGGAGCGGGCGATGTCGCAGCCTGCCCGCTACTCAAAACCAAAGGCGGCCACCGCCCCGCCGCCGGCAAAGCCAAAGCGACAACCGACGTCGAAGCCCCAACCGGCACCACGACCGCAACAGTTGCCGAAGCCCAAACGAGCACCGAAAGCGATTCGGTATAGTCGCGGATTCGACGCCGAGCGGATCGCGCAAGTATCAGCCGTCGACCCGCTGAGATTCGCTCGCCTGCAAGAGATGGCGACCGACCGCTCGTTGCACTACGCCAAGCGAGCCCAGGCGGTTGACGTGGCCCACAAAGCGTATGCCGAGCACAACGCCACGCGGGCGGAAATCTGTCGCGAGGCGGCCCGCCTGGCGATGCGAAACAAAACGAGTTTCGATCGTGAATTAGCGACTCTCGAAGCCGAGACCGGCAACGTCTCGATCCCGTTTCCGAAGTCGACCGCCGTCCGGTAGTCGCCCCCACGTTTCCCGCTGCCCCCCCGCTAATTCCAAGGAATTGAATCGATGCCCAACACGCCCCCCGCCCTGGTTGCCAATGGCAACATTTTCCCCAGCCGCTTCGTGACGCCGACCACATCGACCGATCATCGCGGCCAGCAAGCGACCGCGAATTCGCCGATCATCGGTATCACGCGCGACGAGACGAACCGCCCGCCGATCGTCGACCCCGCGATAACCAATCCCGGCTATCACGCCATTGCCGGCGAGCCGATTCGGATGATCGGCGATGGTGAGATCGGCTACATCCAGTCGGGCGATGCGATCACGGCCGGCGATCGCCTCAAGAGTGACGCCAATGGTAAGGCGATTCCCATCGCGACGACCGGCGACGTCCTGCAGCAGGTCGGAGCCATCGCGCTGGAGTCGGCCGCCGCTGCCGACCTCAAGATCCGGGTGCAAGTGCAGATCGGGGCGCAGTACGCCGCGACCTAACACGCTGGTAATTCGTTTCCGTAACCAAAACCGAGACCGCCGACGATGTCCGCACTCGACCAGATCAACAGCTGCAAGCACGTTTCGCGACGACTCATCCATTTCAATGAGGCGCTCGCAGAAGCGGCTACGAAGTTGTCAGAAGAGTTTGGCGACAATCGCGTCGCCCTGGAGCTGCTCGACCGGCTGGTCGAGATCCGCGACGAGGCGGTCGCAACGCTCAAGTGACTTACGCTGTGCCCCCGCAGCTGGATGCCTCATAGCTCCAGGCTGACGGTTGCGGGGGTGTTTTTCACTCAAACAATCGGAGTCGATGCGATGACGCGACGCAACAGCTACGCGTTCAAGTTTCCCGCCGGCTTCGCGTTCGGGCTGTGCGTGAGTTCGTTGTGGTCGGCCGTGTGGCACGTGTCATGGCCCCACGCACTGCTCGCGCTGCTGGCGTTGTTCGTGTCGTGGTTCCTGATCGCCACCGCCCCGATTATTCGCATCGAATAGCCTGCCGATTCCATTCACTCATCACCAACCCAACAGAGCTAACTTTGTCCCCACAACTCACCAAGGCCATCGAGAAGATCGAGCGCGAGCCATTCGGCTTTCAAGTGCGAGTGAGAAACGAATCGAACGGCCGCGAGCGTCAACACTGTACCGGCAGCTTTGCGGTTGGGTGGAATACCGCCCTGCATGAAGTGCTCGACCTGGAGCTGCTCGGGCTGCATGAAGTGCGAGCGCGAAGGGGGGACCGAATTGTCGCCGACCTCGATTGTATCACTACGGGGCGATCGGGGCGGTTTCTGATTGCCAGCTACGAGCCTTCGGCGAAGTGGTCCCCAGCCGACTGATTTTGACACGAACAACGGAGCCAATCGGCCCGATCGGCCAACAAACGAGGCCCGCATTTGCGCCACAACGAGCGCCGAGCGATCGACCCGACTCCTGCACCCCCGAAATTCGGTGAGCGCGAAACGATGAAGCAAGGAACACCGGAGTCGATCGCGGAGGAATGGCAACGCCTGTTGCGGCAGGCGGCGAACCTCCGCGCCCGCCGGCAAGCGCTTGCCGAGTCGACGATCGAATGGATCGACTACGCGGCCCGCTACGCGCGGCTCATCATGCAGCAAGAGCCCGACCTCGACGGCTTGTTTGAACTCCGCGCAAAGGAACGCCAGGTCGCCTAGCACGCCGCTGCGGAGCGAATCGACCCGAATAACCAAAAAACCGAAGCCCGCATTTGCGCCCTAACGAGCGCCGAGCGATCGCCGCGACTCCTGACACCCCCACCAATTGGCGAATTCCGGCCATGAAACGACGCCTCGACCAATTGATCGCCAGCGACTGGCAGCGACTATTACGCCAGGCGAACAACCTTCGCGCCCGCCGGCGAGCGCTATCACAGTCGGCCATCGCACGACTCACCGAGGCGGTCGCGACGTTCGAAAGCCGACCGGCCCCGACAACGCCCGAGCAACTCCGCTTTGCGGTGCGGGCGTATGTTCGGCTGATAGCTCGCGTGAAACAAATCATTCACGACGATCAGCCCCCGATGCCATCGCACTGGTAACACCACCGCGACCCCGGTTTCCGAATCCGGGACAAGGCATCGCCAGAACCCTAGAAAACAAGCCCCAAACCGCCCGCCAATTGTCCCGACCCGTCGGCGACTCGTGACGCAGCGATAACAACTGACACCACCGCGAACAGCGCCACGACGCCCCGATAGACAGAAAATATTGACCGGGACCGGTCAACACACGAA
>JBGSRO010000202.1:0-9514 GCA_041737535.1 Pirellulales bacterium
GTGCCTCCAGTGCGAATTTGGGAAAGCTAGCGGCTACGCCGCCATCTTCCCAAGTTTCACCAGCTGCACAGCTGTGCGCTTCACTTTTCAACTGCTGCTCGGCTCCGCCAGGCGCTCTGATTTTCAACCGCTGTTTACACCTATCCACCATCCAATTGAAAGCACGAAAATCATGCGGCATACGGAGAAACATCGGACCGATCGCATCGGCTGGCTTCGTGCCGCCGTCTTGGGAGCCAACGATGGCATTGTCTCGACCGCCAGTTTACTGGTTGGCGTTGCAGCTGCCGAAACCAGCCGCGAAAGCATCATGATTGCCGGCGTAGCTGGTGTCGTGGCCGGTGCCATGTCGATGGCGGCAGGCGAATACGTTTCGGTCAGTTCACAATCCGACACCGAGATGGCTGACTTGAAACGGGAACAAGAAGAGCTCGCTCTAACCCCGGAGAACGAATTGGCCGAACTAACCGATATCTACGTCAGTCGCGGTCTCGACAGAGAATTGGCTCATGAGGTGGCGGTTCAATTAACAGCGCACGATGCGCTAGGTGCCCACGCGCGCGATGAGCTGGGCATGTCTGAACTAACCACGGCGCGACCAGTGCAAGCAGCTTTCGCTTCCGCGGCCTCTTTCGCCGTCGGTGCAGTCTTGCCTCTGATCGCGGCATTCTTGACGCCGCTATCAGCCGTACCGTGGACGGTTTCTATCATGTCGTTGCTGTTTCTGGCCCTGCTCGGCGGCGTTTCAGCTGGAACCGGAGGTGCGCCGGTCGCAAAGGGCGTCATTCGCATCACCATTTGGGGAGCACTCGCGATGGCGGCTACCGCCGGTATCGGCTTGGCATTCGGCATCGCGACCTAAGCCGTTAGCTTCACGGGCGCTGCTCGAGTACGGCGCGACGCGCTGCCTAGTGAGCCACGTCACCGATTCCGGGCCACGCTAACGACTATAGTCGCTCGCCTCGATACAAAGCGACCTTAGTTTGCTGCGTAGCGTAACGCGGCTGATGCCCAAGATAGTGGCCGCATTGAGCTGGTGACCCGAAGTAAACTCGAGCACTTGGCGGAGAAGTTGTCGCTCGGCAATCGCAATCGCTTCAGCATAAAGATTGTCGGTGCCCGACTTCAGCCGATCGGCAACAAAACTCGCAGGCAGCAATTCGGAGCCAAACGCGGATGCTTCGTCTGCATTCCCATCGCCCAACGGGGGCAAGAAGTCGGGCAGCAGTACGTTTCCCCTTGCAGTTAGGAGCGTTTGCTTTATCACACTCTCGAGTTCGCGAACGTTACCCGGCCAGTGATAGTTGCCCAGCAGATCGAGCGTTTCTGGCGAGATGGTGCGAATATCTTTTCCAAATTCGTTGCTGTATCGCCGCAGGAAATATTCGGCCAACAGTCGCAAATCGTCTTCGCGGTCGCGCAGCGGTGGCAAATGGATCGTGACAACGCTCAGGCGGAAATAGAGATCGGAACGAAAAGCTCCTTCAGAGACCATTTCTTTCAGATCGTGATTGGTTGCGGCAATAATACGCACATCGACCGTGATGGGGGTATTGCCCCCTACGCGTTCGAATGTTTGGTCCTGCAGAACACGCAGCAGCTTGGCTTGGATGATCGGCGACATGTCGCCGACTTCGTCCAAGAACAACGTGCCTTCATGGGCTTGCTCCAGCTTTCCAATTCGCTGCCGCTGTGCATCGGTGAAGGCCCCCTTCTCGTGGCCAAAAATCTCGCTTTCGAGTAGTGCGTCGGGAATCGCGGCGCAGTTGATCACCTGAAAGGGGCGATTTGATCGCGAGCTATGATGATAGATGGCCTGAGCAACGACTTCTTTGCCAGTCCCGCTCTCGCCAAGCAACAACACAGTTAAGTTCTGAGACGCAACGCGGCCAATCGACTTGTAGACTTCTTTCATGCCTCGGCAGCGACCGACGATCGCGCTGGTGGTTGCTGCATCTAATTCTGTCTCTTCGTCCGGCAAGGTCGGCTGAATGCGAACCATGCGACTCAGCTTGAATGCTTTTTCCAGCAACTCGCGCATTTCCGCCAACTCAAGCGGTTTGAATAGGTAATCGTAGGCACCAAGTTTGGTTGCTTCGATCGCTGATTCAACTGTGCCGTGCCCCGTAATGAAGATAAAAGGGACCCGCGAGTCGATTTCACGAAGCCGCTTAAACAGCTCGATACCAGTCATATCTGGCAGGCGGAGATCGACGACCACAACATCCGGCTTGTCTTCAACAAACAGTTGCTCGCCTTCGGTGCCATTCTTGGCCGTCAATACCGAAGTCTCTTTGTTGCTAAACGCACGTGCAAAAGCCGCAAGAATCGACGCTTCATCGTCAATGACTAGCAGTTTTTGCATACGAAGACTCTAGCACAATTATCGCCAATTGTGCATCGTGTGTTAGGCAACATTGGCGGAGTAGCGCGAAGACAATTGCGCGGCATCTGGGTGAGCGATTGGAAGTGTCAGCCGAAATTCTGCCCCGCCCCCGGGATGATTCATGCCGACCAACGTTCCGTTGTGCGATTCGGCGATCCGTCGGCAAATGCCAAGACCCAAGCCGACGCCGTTTTCTTTGGTTGTGACGAACGGACTGAATAGTTTGCTCTCGACCGTTTGCGGTATCCCATCGCCGTTGTCGGTCACGCTTAGCTCAATCACCTCGTCGCCCTGTGAGAGGCTTATGCCCAATTTGCCGCCCGATGGCATCGCATCGAATGCATTGAGCAACAAGTTTAGTAATAGCTGCTGTATCTGAGCAGGATCGCAGGGGATAATGCACGCTTGCGCGGGCACACGGATCTCCATTTCAACGCCCTGTGATTCGCATCGACCGTCGATCAATTTCACCGCTTTTCGTATGAGTTCCTGAATCGAGATCGCCTTGAATTCGGTCGGTTCGGGGCGTGCGTATTCGAGCAGGCTATTGACCGACCGCTCCATGCGCCGGATTTCCTGTTCGACCAACTCCAAATCGGCAGTTGGCAAGCCTTCATCGGCTAGTCTCGTCTGATTGACTTGGATCAACATCTTGATGGAGGTGAGCGGATTGCGTATCTCATGGGCAACACCGGTCGCCAATTGGGCGAGAGTTGTCATTTGCTGGGCTCTCAGTGCCTCGGTTTCTCTCGCCATGAGTAAACGCTCCTCTTCGGCCCGCTTGGCTGCCGACATAACCCACCAAAACACCGGAGCACACACGCTGGTTAACAAGGCTGCGTCGATGAGCGCCTCAATCGGTTGACTGAGCCCGCCCGGAACGACGGTCGGAAGCACCAACATGACGCCGACTTCCGTGACGAACATCAAGAACAGAACAATGACCAATATCCTCGCTGGTGAGCGCAAGAATGAAGATACGGAGGATCCAGACTGAGACATGCGAAGTAGATCGTTTAGCGTTGGGAAATGAAACAACGGTCCCAGCGTTTTCGGGACCGCCTCTAATTCGCATTTTATCATTGCTTGAGACATCAGACATCGCGGATGGGCTCGGTATTGTGGCTTGACGATTGTCGAGCCGTTCCAGGCGTTGTCCGCAATGGCTGTGCCGCTACCGTGCTTTGCCAGCAGAATAATCTCAAATGCAACGCGAAATAGGGCGTTTGACCAACTCGCCGACGAGCCCGCCGAGATCGCCAAACTACTCAGTAGCGAGTGGAAAAGAGCTATCCAACGCGATGGACAGTCGCTTTCACATAGCAGCAAGAAAACTACTGTCCGCCGAATGATGCGCCCCGAATACCGTCGCCGTTGGTGAGGTCAGTCGGTGAATCGAGCCCGCCGGTCAACAGCAGGCCATCGACCTTCGCTGCAGCTTGAGCTAGGCGGCCTTTGGCTTGAATCAATTGAATTGCCGATTCATAGTAAGCACGCCGGATAATGAGGACTTGCAGGAACTCAATTTCACCAGCTTGATAAGCGGCCTCCGAGAGATTGAGGCTTTTTGCTGTTTGCGGAATGATCTCGCCTTCGTACTTCCGTACCGACTTCATCGCTGAGTCGAATTCTTGTGCCGCGCGGGCCAGTCGCGAGCGAATAGATTGTTGGATTCGAACAACTTCCTGGGTTGCCCGCACGTAGTCGGCGTAAGCAGCTGCAACATTGCCGGAGTTGGTATTCCAAACAGGGATCGGTGCCGACAGTTGCACGTTAATCATGCCATTGTCGGTCCCGTTGTCGTAGCCGGCGCCAATCTGAGCAAGCACGTTGGGGGTCGGTTGCGCTTGCTGACGCCGTATCAACGCTTGCTTTTCGCAAACGATCGCTTGGGCGGCTGTAAGCTCGGGACTCTGAACAAGAATATCTTGATAAGTGATTTGCCAATCGGGGACAACGACGGGCGCATCTAAGTTGGCAACAAGACGTGCCGGACGGGCCAATTCGAGTCCCGATATGGCTGCGAGATCGTTCCAAGCACCTCGATAGGCAACCTCCGCTTGCTCCGCGGCGAGCGTCACTTCGCTGAGCAGAGTTTTCGCTTGCAGCGTTTCGATCAAATTGCCTTCTTCGGCTTGTTGTCGCGATTCAGCCAGTTCGACACCCCGCCCTGCCACTTCGGCAAACGCTTTTATGGCATCGTACTGTTGCTGCGCGGCGACGGCTTCAAAGAATCGAACTCGCACATCCGTTAGAACTCGATAGCGTTGCATTTCGACTTCGGCCCTCTGTGCACGCTGCGTATAGGCAAGCACCTCACGGTTCAATTGCAATTTGTGTCCGCGTACAAATTCTTGTTCGACGTAGATTCCATGCTGGTCGGTACCACGATCAGCAATCTGTTGGCCGAAATAGCCAAGGCTTGGGTTGGGACGAGTTCCAACCTGTTGTCGCAGGCCAGCCGCTTTGCTCGCGGTGGCTTTGGCCGACTCAATCGCGGGATTGTGACCCATCGCGAAAGCTTCGAGGTCTGCCAGCGTGTAGCTCTCAACTTCGGTCAAAAATTGACCATTGACCGTAGCTTGCACATCGGCCGCGAAGACAGGAGAGGCAGAAGGAATAACGTCAGTATCAGCGGGACTCGGCGTTACTGTCTCTTCGGCAGTTATTTCTTCTTCGACGAAAGCGACTGGTTTGACTGAAGACGTGGCGACCTCGGATATCAACTGAGGGGACGATTCTTTGCACGCGGTTTCCACGTATCGCTCGCTCTGACGCGAGCCACCCTGGATGCCGGCGCAACCGCTCAAGACAAAAAGTGAGGCAAAGACCTTCGAAAACAACAGATTAGTCATGGCATCCCGCCGCAATTGTGTGGCACAAGGTCGCGGCGACCACCGCAATTCCACTAGGTGATTGAGTGGTAGGACTTATAGTGAATGCCTACCCTTATTTTCGGCACAATCTGTGCAACGCATTGACCAAGTCTCGACCGAACAGCTGGAAATCGCACTCTGTGAGCTTAGAAGCGTCACAATTGACAAAGTTTACAATTCTATGGTCCATATGGTCCGATGAATGCGCAACTCGTAGATGAGTTACACATCAGTATTGTTGAGCCCCCGAGTACTCGTGACGATCTGTTTCACAACATCTAATTTAAAGTCCCATCGGTTATATCTCCCTTGCGTAATATCAAGGCTTTTGGAGAACGCCCATCGACCGAAGTTCTGACCTGCGTCGTTCAAGGCGGATCAGTGGCGTTCTGTGCAAGGATTGCTCCCCAGTTCGCTCGGAAGCCTTTGGTGCTGCTAACATTCCGGCGGCAGACGTGCTCTGAGATGAAACTCGCTACAGCGTTTCATGCTTTGAACTCAAACTCGCATCGTATGCCTCACCCGCCAGCAGAAATGAATTGTCGCTCGGCAAAGGGGTGAAACTCACCTACCGCAAGTCGACCAGCAAAAAGTGTAGTCGATGTGATGGCGCCATGGCGGCTATCGGCGATCGGGAATGTGCTAGATTCGTGACCAAGGTCGAACCGTCCTGAGTGACTTGGCAGGCCTCCGAAAATGCGCGAAACCTGCACAGGCCGTAAACTCCGGCACCGATTGCCACAACACAAGCAACCCCGCATTGCCAGCCTCGATGAATTCAATTCTTCGAGTGCCTCAACCGAATCCCGAAAACGGTGGCTGTGCGTGGCTCCGCAGACTATCGGCAACTACTCCGTTGCTCGGTAGCCCAACAGCGGCGACTGGCCCACGGGCGAAGTTCGGCAATCGATGCGACCGCCGACACCGGAACGATACCCTGCGCCGCTTCGACGAGTGGCAGATCGAGCAGCCGTGCCAACCGATAATAAGAATCAACGCCTCCGCCTGTGCAATCGACCGACGGATGTTGCCTCCACTTTGTTCTGCAAAGGTGCCTAAATGGGGAAAGAGGTAGTTACTTGGTTTCCCCCACGACGTAACTTTTTCCTGTCGCCCTTTCTTGTTTCATCAGCATCGCAGTGACCAATCGAAATATCATTTTCAACACCGAGCCGCCGAGCGCTCCACCCAACAGATTCACGCGAAGAGGCTGGCGAACAATTCCACCTACGTCACAACATAGCCAACGCTACCTTGGCGTCGCTAGTCCTCGAAAGTGTCCTTCTCCATCGATCACTCCCTGGTCGATCGCGAACATCATAAGGACCTTTTGTTGGTTCTCGCTCTCGGTAGAAGCAAGCTCGCCGCGACTCTCAAGCACGTTGAGATAATGCGCGACACGATCCTCAGGCACTGCGGGTAAATCACGAACGTCGTACGCCAAGTCATTGTCAACATCGCAACGACTTGTGGGGGCCAGCCAGTGCTCGGACAAGTTCCCCTTTCTGTCTGCGTGGTAAACACGAACGCCATTGTACTCGATGGCAAGCTGACTCTCGTCGACTGCGTCGACAAGCTGCACCGCCACGGGGCCCCCTTCCAGGACTTCGTAAGTCGGTTCTTCATCGCCGCCCCACCGAACCCGAATCACCGGTGTGGGCGGGAATAGCACTTGCTCGACAAAATCTTCGCGAGACATCTCTAGCAGCAGCCGATAGAGACCCGGCACCGAACTCACTAAGAAATACGAGCCACTGACGGACGTCGGCGCATCACCCCAGCTCAGGCCACCCGTGACATTGGCTGTCCAGTCCATACCGTCCAATCGAATATCGCCCGTCTCGCGTCCGTGGTCGAGCGTGGTGGCCACATCCACCGCCTGCAGAATTTCTTCGCGAGCCTCCGCAAACGGATCGACACTATCACGAAGAGTTTCGAGGTCATCCCATTCGAGATCACCCAAGGAGCCGTCCGACATGAAACCACTGTCATACAGCTCCCGGAAATCATCGCCGGTCAGGCTGGCGATCAAGTCGCCAATCTTCTTCCATCGACCTTTGTGGTCTTCTTGATCTGTGCGATCCGATAGGACAACTTGAGGGCATACCGCCAGTATAAAGTCAGCACCCATGGGGACTCCTCCACGTAAGGAAATGAGACGCAATTGCTAGCATCTCTCATGTGTTTACGCCGCAGAAAGCGGTCGCTATTTCGCGACAGCCAAAAACGGCAAGCAGTTGGCTGCTCACCCCCGCACTCAATTTTCCGACGGCCGCATACTAATCCCTCGGCGTTTCGCCGATTGCTGGCTTGCACCCCGACAGATACCACCGCGCTCGGCATCGAGGCATCGCCCGCTGGCCCACTCGCGGAGCTGCGCCAGCGACTCGGCTGCCGAATTGGCCACCGGCACGATGTTCTGGGCCGCTTCACTCAGCGACATACCAAGCAGTCGCGCAAGCCGACAGCAGGAGTGAATCTCGGCACCAGTCCACTGCTCATCGTTCGGTAAGGCTTGTTGTGCGTCGATCTCAAACCGGCGGCGATGAATGGGCCAGATCGCATCTTTCTCGTCGCGACCTGGTAAGTCGACGAAATAGACCGCATCGAACCGCTCGGCACGCGTGAGTTCCGGCGGCAATTGATCGACCCGGTTGGCGGTCGCTACTACAAACACATCGCTGGTGCGATCAGCAAGCCAACTGAGCAGTGTGCCGAACATGCGGGTGGCGACACCCCCGTCCGATTGGCTGCCACCACCCATGCCGGCGAGCCCCTTCTCGATTTCGTCGAGCATCAGAATGCAGGGTGCCATTGCTTCGGCTTGCGCGATCGCTTGGCGAATATTGCCTTCGCTCTGGCCGACGAGTGACCCCATCAATGCGCCCATATCGAGCCGCAGCGTCGGCCGGCCCACTTCGTTGCCGAGCGCTTTGCAAAACGCACTCTTGCCACAACCGGGGGGCGAGACCAGTAGCACCCCTTTCGGTCGCGCGGGAGACGCGTTGTCATGCTGCTGCAAGACACGCAGCGAAAACTGCTTGATTGCCGAGAGTCCGCCCAGCTGGTCGAATCGCTCCGGGCCGTCGTGCAGCGTTAGCAGGCCCGACTTCTTAAGCTGCTGCCCTTTGACACGATAGATGGTCCCGGCATCAAGCCGGCCATTGCGGACGAGCGACAAGCTAAAAGCCCCTTCAGCTTCCATGCGAGTCAGCCCGGCGGCCGCATCGAGAACCCGCTGCTGTTCAGTTTCATCCGCCGGAAACTCACCCGGTTCGGTGGCTGTTTCACCGGCAATCGCCCGTAGTTGTTCGCGATCGGGCAGCTTATGCTCAATCACGACGAACCGCTTTTCGAGTTCGCGCGGCAAGTCGACCACTGGTGCGAGGATCACCAGGAACGTTCGCTGCTGTTTGCCACGTTCGATTTGGCTGGCAACGGCTTGCACGATCTCGGCGGAGCCCAGAAAGCGATGGAAGTTCGTGAGTGCCAGTAGCGATGTATTGCCGGTCATCTGCCGAGCGACCTGTAGCGCAGCGAGCGGGTCGCTTTCGCTGGCGGCTCCGGCTGTGCCGAGTCCGTTGTGGATATCCCAGGTCGCCAGTTCCCAGTCTTGCTCGCGACACAAATCGGCCATTTCGCGGAGTGCCTCTTCGGGCTCACACGTTTCAATCCAGATGCCGGCAAAGCAGGCGCGGATGTACTCGGCTAGTTCTTCACTTAACTTCATGCGTTCTCCTTTCTTTAGTGTTCAGCAGTGTCACTGTGCGGTGTTCTGCTGTTCGGTGTGATTCTTGGCGGATTGGTAGAACTCACTAGTGAGCCGATCGCTCGACTTGGTGCCGAGTGCTTGCTCAAGGCGTTTCGTCGCCTCGCGGCAACTTTCGCCTGTGAAGCCTTCGGTTTCGATACGGGTTTCGCCAGCGGGCGAGACAATGACTCTGATGGTCGGTTTCAAGCGGCACCTCCGGCACTGAGAGTGACTTCGATTTCGCCTGTGGCCAGTTGTCGTTCGTATGCCTGATAGCCTTGCCGCCGCGCTTCGAGCTTGGTCTTTTCGACGGCGTAGGCTTGCAGCCACTCGTCGAGCCGTTGCTGCTGGCCCCAGCGGCCGCCGTAGTTGTCAAAGTGGAGCTGCCCCAATTCGGTTTGGCAGACGAGTGGATACTGCCAGTCGTTGAGCCAGACGGCGAGACCCTCGGCATGGGTCGCAAACAATTCGTGGCGACCAGCGATTGGCGCAGGCAACTTG
>JBGSRO010000033.1:0-4072 GCA_041737535.1 Pirellulales bacterium
GGTCGTCGGCGAGCCAATCCCGCCTACACTGCGGTCCCCTGGTAGTTTTCAAGGCGAACCCATTAGTCCAGCCGCAAGATCCGTGCCAGGGTCGCAAGTAGGCCTACCGGAGATACCTCCGCCGACGCAGTTGCCGCCCGCGGCAGAGCCCATTCCTCCCACTTTGCGATTTCCCGAGCCGGTCCCTCCCATCAGCCCCGCCGCCGAGTCGGTTCCGCCACCCGGTGTTGGCGAGCCCGTATTCGATCCCATCCCTTCGCCAGGCCCCGAGCCATTCGATCCGGCTCCCTCCTTTGATTTACCACCGGACACGTTCCCCGAGCTACCCGAGCCATTCCTGCCATCACCATCTTTCCGTCCGCCGCCCGACTTAATACCATCGTTCGGACCCGAGCCCTTTGATCCAGCGCCCTCGTTCGAATTACCGCCGGATACGATCCCCGAGTTACCTGAGCCATTCAATCCCACTCCGTCGTTTGAACTACCGCCCGACACTTTTCCTACGCTGCCCGATTTTTGATTCCCAGGGGAAACCAAAGTAGGCGGTGGCCTCCATTATTACTGCGATAGACAAGTGAAGGCACTTATATTGTTGCTTGAGCGGCCACACGCAACATTTTCACACTCCGCATCGACATGACGTCTGGTACGGAAACGCGGACAGCCATCCTTCGCGCAATTAACAAAAGTGCATCCATTTTCGGCGATGAGTCGAAAACGGGGACGAAAACGGGAACAGCCAACCCACCACTACCTGTCTCAGTTTACGTAACCTCCCACTGGCTCTCAAGTTGTGGCGGATCGACCCGCGGCGGTGCCTCGACTTGACCCCGCTCGCCCGGATGGGGATCCGCGGATGCAAAGTTCATTCGCGTGCAACTCGAGCAGCGGCGGCTACTTCTTGTAGAACTGCATTGCAAACTTTCGACCTTTGATCTGCGCGGGTTCGACCCCTAGCCCGCGCAATCTGATCCAGGCGGCGCGCCGCAGATAGTGGTTTACGGAGTAGCAGGCGGCTGGTTTGTAGTATTCGATCGCTCGTTCTTTCGCGCCGTGATGCTCCAGATACATGGCCAAGTAGAACTGAATTTGAATGCCGTAATCGTAATCGAGTTCTTGCCTTACCTTATCGCTAAACGCGGCGACATCTTCGTCGCTGAAGCTGGTTCCACCCTTTTGACTTAACAGAAACTCGGCAATGCTGGGCTGGAGCGTTTTGCCAGCCGGATCGTTTTGCCAGTCATGGTCGACGAGCGTCCGAAGGCACTCATCCCGCTTTTCGTCTGCGCCGGCTCGATCGTAAATTAGCGCTTTCGTCAAGATATCCCAGTTTTGGAATCCATCGGCGAGGCGCTCGTCGATAAGCCGTAGTGCCTCATCATCCTTGCCGGTCATCGTCGCGTGCATAATTGCGATGGTGGTGACCTGGCTCGGATCGGCATCTGTGCGACCACTAAAATCTTGCAAGTACATTTTCAGGGCGGCATCCGCATCACCTTTGCCAGTGCGCATGCACCAGTCGTACCAATCATAGGGAGCGTTGTAGCGGCGTCCGATAAAGCTCATCATTTGTTCGGCTCGCTCGTATTCGCCGAGTGCAGTTAGGCACTCGACACACATTTCCATCGGTGCGTGAGCACCCGACTCGGCCCCTCGCTCGGCCCATTCTCGCGCCGCTTCGAATTCTCCGTCGTGCATTTTGTTGGCGGCAATTGTCGCCGCAGCATAGGAATGTTCGAGCCCAAAATCGCGGCACTCGAGAACTCTAACAAGCGTTTGTTCGCTTCGATCGGGCTGATCATTGCAAAAATAGGCGAAAGCAAGGTGTCTCATCACCGCTCCATCGGGCACAACAGCAAGGTACCGCTCGAAGCACTCGATCGACCTTTCGTATTCGCCCCGCTTTATGAAAACTTGCGCAGCGGCTCTGTTGAGAGATGGGTAATGCCCGAAACTCTCGAGCCACTTGTCGATGTTCTCGCGATTTTCGTCGAACTTGTTAAGCACTAAAGATTCAAATCGCATGGGGGCGAACGAACTGGCCGCGTTAAACTTATCGGCGACATAAGTCGACGTGCCGTACGTTTGGCCGAGCCATGTAAGGTCGCCTTCGATGTCGCATGTCAACGCGCCAATTCGTTGGCGCGCCTCGGCCACTGTTTCATTTCCCATGCGAAGGCGTTCGTCAATCACGTTCAAACAGGGATGAACCGACTTGATATTGCCCCATTCGCAGTGAAAGTCGGCGTACAACTGTTGCAAATCTTCATTCGTGCTTGTCCGCGGCATAAACCAAGTGCGTACCAGCGGTGCGAGCGGATGGTGATTGATGACGGTCTCGGCGTAGTCTCGCTCGTCGCTCGCATCAGAAGCGAGGCTACTAAGCACAAACTGACCGCGACGATCGACATGCAGCACGGCCCACGCCTCGATGCCGCGTCCCAGCACGGCCAACGATGGTTCGAGCTGGTCCCCTTCGGCGGCGAGCACAAGTTCGTGCGCGATGTCGGCCATTTGGCCCGGGTGGGGATGAAACTCTTCGTCGTTAAATTGCTTGGCCACCGAGTCAGGTAAGTCTTCGACGTGCGGCAAGCACTGTGTCACGTACTGCGACTGGAGCGCGGGCGCCATGCCAGTGATTTGGTGTTTGGGGCCCACGCCAGCCGCGAGAAACATGGCGTCGAGCACCCACAGCGCTCGGGGGTTAGCGGCAATAGCGCGTTGACCGGCGGTGACGGTTAGCGGCGTGGAGTTGAACTGTCGCATGATACGAAACCACAAGAGCATCGCCAGTTCATGTTGTTTATCGGTGTCGTCAAACGCAATTGATTCGATCTCGTCATGCCGATAGCGCCCGTAGTTTTCTAGCATTTCGCACCACTCGGGTGTGTCGACACCTCCTTCAGCCGCTCGCTCGCGAATCGCGTCGATTTCTTCGTTCGCTAGATTGATCATTCCGGTCAGCAAATAGGCGTACGCGCGAGTCCAGCGCGCGTAAGGTGACTTGGGTTGTTTTTTTACCAATCGCTCTGCATAGAGCAGCGATCGGGCGATATACACCGTGTATTGCAAATCGAGCGTGCAATCGGTGAGTGCGGCTAGATTCGCATAAGCGCGTACGACGCCTGCCAGCCGCTGGGGCGATTCTCCCGACTCGCGGATCTCGGCGTGCAACATTCGTAGCGCGCGCCATTGCGCGATGTCGTTCATTTGCCATAACAGCGATTCAACTTCGCCCGTGAGTTCGGCCGATTCGTGCCATTCGGCAGGACGCGGTTCGTAGCCAAGGTCGACGAACACTTTGTGAAGTTCGTTGTGCGTAAGTGGTTCGACATCAGCGGTCAAATTGCGAAAGCCGATCGTCGGGCTCACACGATTCTTGATTGTGGTTTGCAAGAGAGTTGCGTCGCCCCGCGTGAGGGTGAACTTGATCGGCGTACGCTTAGCACGCACCTCGAGTTCGAGCATGAATGTGTCGCCGCCTCCGCGTGCGATCGGCTCACCGAGCACAATATCTCGCGTTGGCAGTCCAAACTCCTCGCGTGCCGTGAGCAGCACAGCTTGGCGAGCGATTTGTTGATAGATGGGATTTGGAATGTAGAAAGCAGTCCCTTTGACCACCGGCTCGACGCGGGTTGGCAACGAATCGAGCATGATCGGCTCGGCAGCTTGGCCGAACGCCGCGCCTGAAACCCAGACACACAAAAGCGTAAGTCGAGCGATCATGTAAGCACTCCCGAATCGGGCGTTAGGAACGAATCAAGAATAATTTGGGCGTTTCCTCGACATCGGTAAAAAAAGAATGAACCACAGAGATCGCTGAGAACGCAGAGAGAGGAACACTAAGGAAGGAACGCAAAATAACTTCCTCATTGTGACGGTGAGCGAATAAAATAAATGGGACTGGCTCCGCAGCCTGTCGAGTCTCCAGCACTTGGGACCATTTTCTGCGGTGCCTGTCCCACTTTTTCGCAACGGACTGCTCCGCTCCAGCGCGAATAAATGGGACAGGCACCGAGCACAAAACCAGTCGAGGCAGCAGCCAACAATACGCTCGGAGCCAGTCCCATTT
>JBGSRO010000097.1:0-12124 GCA_041737535.1 Pirellulales bacterium
GTGCAATCGGTGGAATTGTCTTGAGCATCGCCGGAATGGTCTTCGCAGCAGCCGGGTATCTCCCGCCAGTGGCCGGGGCTATCTGCCAAGAAATCATCGATGTTTTGGCGGTACTCAATGCATTGCGGGTGGCCATGCCGCGAAAAACGATTAGCGACTTTGTGAGCACAGCGGCAGGTAGCAATCCAGCGTCTTAGCCCGCACCGCCGCATCGTTTCTGGCTTGATCGACGTCTATGGCACGTTCCGACCGTTGGCGGCGCCAGCTAGCCGAACGATGTCGTTCATGGCTACAATCCGCCAATATGAAATGCCCCTATTGCCGTGCCGACCACGATCGGGTGATTGACTCCCGCGCCAGCCAAGACGGCGTAGCTGTGCGGCGACGGCGTGAGTGTCTCTCTTGTCATCGTCGATTCACCACTTACGAGCGGCCCGAAGAAACCACCATCAGAGTCATTAAGAAAGATGGTTCGCGGGCTCCTTTTTCGGCCGAGAAGATTAAGCAGGGTCTCGAACGGGCTTGCTGGAAACGCCCGATTAGCGTCAGGCAAATCGAAAACACGGTCGCCGCTATCGAGAACGACGTCTACACCAACTACGACACCGAGATCGAAAGCCGCGAGTTGGGTGACCTGGTGATGGGGCACCTCCGCGATCTCGACGAAGTTGCTTTCGTGCGATTTGCCAGCGTCTATCGGTCGTTCAACGATATTCATGATTTCTTTGAAGAGCTTAAGCCGATGCTCGAAAACCGCAGCACAGTGGCGCCTCGCTAGCACCCCGAGCCAGTCGTTAGGATTTCATCCGCACCGCCCAATCGGCGACGCCCACACGATTGAGTTCGTCGGCGGCCGGGAAATCCATCACGCGGTACCGCAGCGGATAAAACGGTTCTTCGTGCATCAGGTAGCCGGCCTCGCGCTGCACTGCCTCCCACGAACCGGCCGCGACGACCCGGGGGGTTTTCGCTTCGACGCCGGCGACCAACAACAGCCGGTCGACTTTTGGGAGCAGCGTGTCGACTCCTTCCGTCCAGATCGCAAAGCTCTTCACCTCGCCCGTCGTTTCTTCTTGCACGGCATTGAAGGTGGCGATGAACTGGTCGACCTGTTCGCGCGCAAAGCGGCGCTGGAGTAGCGACTGTTGCCGAGCGTAGTCGTCGCCGATCGATTGCATCGAGAACTTAGCAAAACGTTCGTAATGGCGATGCTCAACAGGGGGCAGCCAAGGCAACCACTCGCCGGCAACCAACTCGAACGCCCGGCCTGTGATCCGCCGTTCGTGTTCGATCGCTTCGGTCGCCACGTCGAGCATCTGCCCCAGTGCTGAGTCGTCGTTGCTGTCGGCGACGAGTAGCAACTCGCGATTGGGAATCATCGCAATCGCCCGACCGGTGACGTCGAACGACTCGATGCGATCGGTCAATAGCAACCGCGATGCGTCGTGGCCGTCGCCGTAAGCGAAGGCGAACACTTCGCCAATCTTGGCGTAATGATCGGTCATTTCCGCCAGATTTTCGAGCGCGATCTCAATGGCTTCATAGAGCGAAATGCCCCAACGATCGAGGTCGTCGGAGTCGAGCGAGCGAATCGCCGTGGGCAGGTCGTAGACCGGTGCGGCGGCTAAACAACCGGCGACCTCTTGATAGACGACGCGCCTCGAAATCGTGTTGTCGTCGGTGTGCAGCGGAACATCGATCTCGAAATAACTGCGATCGCGTAACGCGACCAGCAAATCGGCGCGAGCCATGTCGAGCTCGCGGGGCAACTCCATCGCTGTTGTGAACCATGCACTCAAAAATACACGCACGATTCGCTCGCGACCTTCGCGGTCGGCTCGGTTGTATTCGGCGAAAGCGTTATGCAGAAACGATTCGCGGTCCGACTGTTCGCAACGCAAACTAAACTTCCCGGCATCGTATTCGACCTTGCGAGTTTCGCCCGCTTGTTTGAGCCGCCGCATCATGAAGCGGGCGAACCGCTCGGGCGTCGGTTGGCGGGCGAACAAGTCTCGCAGCGACATACGCTTACCACCCTTGTTAGTTTGCAAGGTCTCACGAAAAGAACTGTCCGAATGAATCGGATCCAAACGCATTCGCGTAGTGTGTCAGTTCGGGGGTTGACCCATCGGGCCAGACTATCCCGATTATGTCGAATCGGACACGATTCTCAAGCAATCGGTGCCGCTTTAAGTAATTAAGCGCGGTCCGCACGATGCGTTGCTGCTTGAGGCGGTCGACCGCTTCAACGGGCTGACCACCCCAGTCGGTGCCTCTCGTCTTGACTTCCACGAACACCACGGTCCGCTCATACACGGCAATCAGGTCGATCTCGCCGTAACGCTGGCGAAACCCACCGGCGATAATCTTGTAGCCCTTCGATTTGAGATAGCGAGCGGCTGCCAATTCGCCTCGTTGCCCGAGCGACACGGTCCGCGGGGCCGTCTTCTCGAGCATTCGGGCTAAAATGACTGGCCACCGCATGAAACCTATTGTAGCGACCGTCGCCAAACGGTGGACCCACCGAAACGTCGGCCACAATCCCGACTCTTGGCGAGCGCGGCGACATCGCGTTGAGATAACCCCTACTTCGCTTCCATCCGACGTTCCCTCAAGCGAACCGCTTTGCCGGTCCGCTGGCGGAGGAAGTAGAGTTTCGCACGCCGTACAACCGAGCTACGGGTCACTTCGACTTTGGCGACGCGCGGTGAGTTGATGGGAAACTTTCGCTCGACCCCTTCGTTGTTGACGATGCGACGCACGGTGAAAGTCTCGCGCGTGCCGGAGCCCGCTTTGGCGATGACCACACCCGAAAAAATCTGGATGCGTTCTTTGTTGCCTTCGAGAATCTTTGTATGCACGTCGACCGTGTCGCCGATGTCAAACTTCGGCATGTCTTGGCGAATGCTAGCGGCTTCTACTTTGGCTAAGAGTTCTTGGCTCATGAGAATTGTCCTCCGAATATCGAACGATGTGTTGTTGGGTATTTTGTGGGACGGGGCCCTGGTCTGTCGTCACTCGATGGGACGGACCGAAGACCCGTCCTACGACGGGTTGCGACTCGTGTTATTCTTCTAGCAAGTCGCTCCGCCTTTCGGCGGTTCGCTGCTGTTTATTTGCTTCACGCCAGGCGGCGATATCGGGGTGGTTGCCCGACATCAGCACCTCGGGAACGCTTAGCCCTCGGTATGTTCGTGGTCTCGTGTACTGAGCATACTCAAGCAGGCGGTTGCCCGTCGAAAACGAGTCGTCGCGACTGCTGGCCGCATCGCCCAACACACCCGGCACCAGCCGAATTGTCGTGTCGATAACCACCATCGCGGCGACTTCGCCACCATTGAGCACAAAATCTCCGATCGAAATCTCATCGGGTTCGAGCAGGTCGGTCACCCTTTGATCGAACCCTTCGTACCGACCACAAAGCAAAATCACTCGCTCGTGTCCGGCCAACTCTTCGACGACTCGCTGCGTCAGCGGGCGTCCTTGGGGCGTGAGCATCACCAAGTGGCCGCGACTGCTGCGGTCGTCATTCTCTGTTCTTAACTCTTCGACACACTCGACGACTGGCTCAGGTTTGATGACCATTCCGGGACCGCCACCAAATGGCCGGTCGTCGACTTCGCGGTGCTTGCCTCGCGCCCAATCGCGGAGGTTATGCAACCGCACGTCAATCAGCCCCCGTTCTATTGCCAGCTTCAGCAAACTTTGGCCGATGTAGCCGGTGAACATCTCTGGAAAGAGCGTGACGACATCGAACCGCATCGCTAGCTAGCGACCTGTACCGGAGCTGCTTACTCGGCGGCGGCCTGCTCCTTGTTTTCTTCGGTGGCGGGGGCCTCAGTCGCAGGGGTTTCTCCCGTCTCCGCTGCGGCAGCCGCTTCTGCGGGAGCTTCGGCTCCTTCGGTCGCTGCGTTTTCGGCAGCCTCGGCTGCTTCTTTCGCGGCTAGTTCTTCGGCCAACTTGTCGGCGATGGCCTTGGCCTCGGCTGCGATTTCTTCTTTTGTCTTGAGCTTCTTTACCGGCACGGGAGCCGCCGGAACCACCTTCGGCCCCGACATTTTTGCTAGTGCCGACTCTTGTGCGGCCAGATTTGTACCATCGGTGCCGTACTTCTTAATTAGCACGGCCACCTTGTCCGATGGCTGGGCACCAACGCTCAACCAATAGTCGATACGCTCCTTGTTAAGCAGAGCGCGAGCGTCGGTATCCGCGACGAACGGGTTGTAGGTGCCGAGTTCCTCGAGCACTTCACCATTGCGGGGCTTACGCTTGTCCATAGCACAAATGCGAAAGAACGCCCGGTGGGTGCGTCCCATCTTCTTCATACGAATGCGAACCGACACCTGCGACTCCTCGAAAAACACGAAACTGTCTGAAATATAAGCGGAAACGCGAGTGATCACTTCCGGGGCGAACGCTCGCGGTAATAAGCGAATCGCCCATTATTGTGGCGAGACGGGCCGAGTGGCAAGCCCCTGAACTGGGCGAAACCGAAGTCTCGATCCTCGGAATCACTCCCAATCTCACTGTGCGGATGACCAAATTTGAGGTGGTGAGAATAATGTCGTTTTGTCGCTTTCTCGCAAAAAACGATTTCATGCGACTTTATTAAGTCGATTTTGTCGCATTGACTTCGCAGTATCGACTTGTTTTTCCGTCAATCTGTCGATCGCGAGGCGACAAAATGAAAGCCATTTTGTCGCGAGCGTTTTCAGAAAAGCGACACTTTGATATTTCAGTGCGGCGGACGCCGCCCATCCTGCAATTCTGTTCGCTAGTCTTCCTTTAAGCTAACAGATGGGTTAGCCGATTTCCACGACGAAAATTGGCCACTTGCCAACTTCATGGCAGGTCAGCATGGGGCCGCCTCAGATCCGAATCCAAAGCCAGCTAGTGGACGGTCAACTGAGAAACTTCGGGTGCCACTGGCTCCGCCAGTGTGACGCAAGTGTCACGTCAGCAATCACTTCCACTGGCATAGCCAGTGGCACACAACCCTAACTATCGGCTTTGACAGAACCACTCGTTTTGTCGATGCCGCGCGGGTGCCACTGGCTCTGCCAGTGTGACGCAAGTGTCACGACAGCAATCACTTCCACTGGCATAGCCAGTGACACACAACCCTAACTATCGGCTTTGACACACCACTCGTTTTACCGATTCCGCGCGGGTGCCACTGGCTCCGCCAGTGTGACGCAAGTGTCACGTCAGCAATCACTTCCACTGGCATAGCCAGTGGCACACAACCCTAATTATCGGCTTTGACAGACCACTCGTTTTGTCGATGCCGCCGTGTTCTCGGTGCTTGTCGCTTCGTGGCGGTTATCCTTAGCGGTCGTTCGTGGGCAAGGCGTTATGGAACTGCTTTGTGATTTCCAAATGTCACCCAGAACAAGATCGACGGGCCGGGGACCCGCCCTACCTAAGGGCCACTTGACCCTTTGCGACATCAATCGCGCGGTCGAGGGCCAAGTCGCGGGCGGCGTTGGTTGTTTCGCCGCGGAAACCGACGATTTGCAATCCCTCGGCCGAACCGGTAGCTGCCTGCACAGGGATATCGGGTTGGACACCGACGTTGCTGATGGGCTGGCTGTTGGGACTGTAGAACTTGGCGGTCGTGAGGCGAACACCGATGCCGGCATAGCCGAGGGGGAAAATGCCCTGCACGCTCCCTTTACCGAATGACTTCTGGCCGACTAGCGTGCCGCGGCGACTGTCGCGGATTGCGGCAGCGAAAATCTCGCTCGCACTCGCGCTGTTTTCGTCGATCAGCACCACAAGCGGAACTCGCCAGGTGCCGGCCCGGTGGGCCTGGTAATCAAAGTCTTCGCCGGCACTCCGGCCCCGGGTCGAAACAATGCGGCCCTGGGCGACGAACTTGTCGGCCAGTTCGACGCTCGAGGTGAGCAGTCCTCCCGGGTTGCCTCGCAGATCGATGATCAGGCTTCGCATTCCTTGGCGGTGAAGATCCCACAGGGCCGTTTCGAGGTCAGCGGCCGTTGTTTTTTGGAAGACGGGAATGCGGATGTAGGCGACGCCATATTCGCTGTCGACGATGCGGGTGTTTTCGAGGCTGGGGACTTCGACGTGTTCGCGGCGGACATCGTAAGTCCGCGACTGGCCCCCGGTTCCTTCGACAGTGATGCGAACGGTTGAGCCTTCTTCGCCGGTGAGCATTCCGTCGGCTTCGCCGGTCGTCATCTGGCGGCAAATGCGGCCGTCGATGGCGGTGATTTTGTCGCCGCTCAGCAGTCCGGCCCGTTCGGCGGGGCTGTTGCCAATGACGTTGACGATTTCGAGCAGTCCATCGTTGGGCTTGAGTTCAACACCTAAGCCGACAAAGTTGCCTTCGATTTGCGAGAAGATTTCGCGGAGCTCGTCGCCCGAGAGGAACGACGAATAGTGGTCGAGCCCACCAGCGGCAGTGGCGGTGAACTCGAGCGCGACCGACGTCGGGTTGAGTCCGACGCGACGCTGGGCCAGTGTGCCAGCCGATTGGGCGAAGCGGATCAATTGCTCGCGAGTCGTGACTCGTTCGGTGCGAAGCAAGTTTCGCAGTTCGGTGCGGAGGTAGGCAAACTGCCGCTCGTTAAATTGGAGTCTGTTGCGGTGCTGAAACTTGTCGTCGTAAAGGCCGACTTCGAGCGAGGCAATGCCACGCTGAGCGAACTGGGCCCAAGCGGGAGTCGAAACGTAGTGGGTGTCGATTTTCAGCAGCATTTCAGCGAGCAAGTCAAAAGCCGACGCGCTGTCGAGAGTGCTGAGAGCGTCGATGTAACTGCGATCTTGATAGCGACTTTCGAGGCTGTAGTGGAGCCGCGAGATTTCGAACCGCTGGGTCAGTTGGGCATCGCCGGGGAAATCGCGGAGGGCTTTTTCGTAGTGCGAGAGCGCATCGGCCCAACGCTGTTGGGTTTCGAGCCGCTGACCGGCGGCGATGGCCTTAGCGACGGCTGCGGGCGAGTTGGTATTGGCCGGTTCGCTGGTGACGGCGACCGTTTCGTTTTGCGCCGACGCGATGGGGGCGAAGAAAGCACCGCAAGCGATGAGACTTGCCGCGAAGATTGAGTAGCAGCGAGATGGCATAAGTCGTTCCGTCATTTGGTTGCAGCCGGTCTCGCGTGCTTGCCCAGTGACAGTTGTTGGCGACGACTTGGTGGTCGAGTCTGTCAGTTGAGCGAGTTATCGCACCGCGATTTTCACGCGATGGCGAATGCGACCACCGCGTGTCGGGGTAAAGCTTGGCCCCAGCGAATATAGATCACGCAAGGGGCCGAGTCAAAATTCCTGACGCCAGAAAGCGGACTTTCGTGGCGGTCGTGGAATTAAGACCGTTAAAGCCGGAGCGACACACTCGGGCGGGTGCTGGCCAGGCAGGTCGTAGCACCTGCGAGCAACTTGGCGAAGAACCCGGTCGAGCAACCTTCAACGAGACAGACGTCCCCTCAGTCGACGTCAGCAAACAAGACCCTTTTCTTGCAAACAAGACCCTGTGATGAGGCGTCCTACCAGTCAAAGAGGGGCACATTCCTTAGGCCGCTCTGACATGTGGCGGAGAGGATTCGATAACCTCGACGCGACAAAATATCTACGCCGATGATCCAGCGAGAGTTCGCTTGGCGAAAAAGAATGTTTGGGCCGACGTAACTGGCCGCCCCATTCAGGCAGCGGGGTCGAGAACAGGGGGAGGGGGGACTTGCAACTCGACAGTGCACTGAATGGGACGGCCCGAAATGTTACGTTGGCCCGCCGGTGGGAGGGGGGGAAGAATCCGGCGAGCCAATTCACAGGGTCTGCCATTGGTTACGCAGGGTTTGGCAGGGGGTTCGGGATTGGTTGTAAATTTTTCAAAAATTGATATCGGGTGTCGGCAAGCCGCAGGAGGCGAATGCCGTCCTTACGGGACTCCGGCGGAATGATGTCGCGTTTCCAGGGTCTCACGGCCCTGGAACGCAAACCGAAAAATTCGTTAGCTCCGTAGGAGCGACATTCGCTTTGGGGCAACGTCTTCCAACGCGCCCAGGTGCCTGTTTCCGTCGCCCAATTTGGTCCACAATCATTGGGCAAACCACCGCACAATCATGAATCAACCGACGGAACAGAAAGTGATAGCAACACCTCCCATCCGACGCGCACTCTTGAGCGTCAGCGACAAATCGGGCCTCGTCGATTTTGCACGTGGGCTCGCTGCGGCGGGCGTCGAACTGCTCAGCACCGGCGGGACCCGAGCCACGCTCGCCGAGGCGGGGCTGCCGGTGACCGATGTGGCCGAGTACACCGGGTTTCCCGAGATGCTCGACGGGCGGGTGAAGACACTCCACCCCAAGATCCACGGGGGAATTCTCTGTCGCCACGACAACGCTGACGACATGCGGCTCATAGCCGAGCATGGCATTTCGCCAATTGAACTGGTGGTGGTGAACCTCTACCCCTTTCGCGAAACGGTCGCCAAACCGGGCGTGACGGTCGACGAAGCGATCGAGAAGATCGACATCGGCGGCCCCAGCATGGTCCGCTCGGCGGCGAAGAACCACGCGTTTGTGACGATTGCGTCGAGTCCGTCACAGTACGCGGGCATCCTCGAAGCAGTAAACGACGACGGAGGGACGACCCACGAGTTCCGTCGTCGGCTCGCCGGCGCGGCGTTCGCCCAAACGGCCGCCTACGACACGGCCATCGCGGCATACTTTGCGAAGCTCGATAACAATCAGGAAGCACCCGTTGAGTGGAACTCGCGGCTCACCAAGAAAACGTCGCTCCGGTACGGCGAGAACCCTCACCAAGCGGCCGCGCTCTACGTCGATCCCAGCGCCGGTGCCGATTGCGTTGCGAATGCCGAGCAGCTCAACGGCAAAGAACTCTCTTACAATAACCTGCTCGATCTCGACGCGGCATGGGCCATCGCGCGATCACTGCCCACCCCCGGCGTGGCGGTGCTCAAGCACAACAACCCTTGCGGTGCCGCTACGGCGGCGACCCTTGGCGAAGCAACCGAGAAGGCGTGGGCAGGGGATCCGGTGAGCGCTTTCGGTTCGATCTTGGGTTTCAATGTCGCGGTCGATGCCGCCGCGGCCGAGTGTTTGGTCGAGCCGGGCAAATTCGTCGAGGCGATCATCGCGCCCGACTTCACGCCCGAGGCGGTCAAAATTCTCACCACCAAACCAAAGTGGAAAGCCAACGTCCGGCTGATGCGAATGGGCGTCGCGCGGCCCGGCACGGCAGCAATGGTCGCCCGGGCTATCGACGGCGGCGCGCTCGTCCAGCAGCAAGACGACCTGCCAGACGAGCCATCGACTTGGGAAACAGTGACCGAAGCGAAAGCGAGCGATCAATTGACGAGCGACCTAGCGCTCGCCTGGGCCGTTTGTCGGCACGTGAAGAGCAACGCGATCGTGCTCGTCCGCGACGGCATGGTCGTTGGCGTCGGAGCCGGGCAAATGAGCCGGATTGACGCGGTAGAAATCGCCCTTCGCAAGGCGGGCGAGCGGTCGCAGGGGGCAGTGCTCGCTTCCGATGCGTTTTTCCCCTTTGACGATTCGATCGACCACGCGGCAAGATGCGGCGTTGCGGCCGTGATTCAGCCGGGGGGGTCGATGCGGGACAACGAGGTGATCGCGGCCTGTAACCGACACCAATTACCGATGATTTTCACCGGCCGACGGCATTTTCGGCACTAATTTCGGAGTTATTGGCACAGAATCGCACTACCAACAAAGACAACGATGCGGTGGCAAGCTAAACTGCACTAACGGCACACTCGACCGATTCTTTTGACCACTGATGCCTTCACCCCTATGGCCTACGTTACCCTACGCGTCATCGACGGTGCTGATCGCGGCAAGGTTTACGACGAGCTCGAAACGCCGATCACGATCGGGCGCGAAGAGGGAAACGCCGTGCAACTCAACGACGAGCGAATCAGCCGTTTTCATATCAAGATTCAGGTCGACCAAGATCGCTTGGTTCTCACCGATCTCGAAAGTACCAACGGTACCCGCGTCAACGGACAGCAAACGCAACTCCGACTGCTTCGCTACGGCGACGTCATCGGCGTCGGCCGCAGCCAACTGCTCTACGGCACTCGCGAGCAAATCGCCGCGCGGCTCGATGACCTGCGCTCGAATAGCTCGATACCGAGTGACGAGCTCGAATCGAGCAGCCTGGCCAAACACGCCCGCGCGACGGCCGACGACCTAAGCTGGACCGAATCGGGCAACCTCCGCAGCACGCTTCATATTCCTAGTGTGCCCGAGTTGCCCGAGGGGCTCTCGCCGGGCCAGGCGGCCCAGGTTTCGGAACTGATCGAATACCTTCACCTCCGCGCCCACGCCATCGCCGAACAGGCACGTTTGTCGGAAGACGAACGTGAAGTCGTCATCGGCATGGAGCACTGGCAAGATATTCTTGACCTGCAAGCGGTGTTGGCCGAGTATGTGCGGAAGATTGGAAATCCGGGGGGGGATTGATTGGGACTGACGCGAAGGAAGCGAAACTCGACCACCATTCGTAGGACTGTTCCGCGGCCCGTGCTGTTATTCCATCAATCTGGAGAACGGGGCGGTTCTACCGTTTACGCGGGTTGTTGGGCAAGAATTTGTTGCCAACGGCGACAGTAAATATACTTAAGAGAATGATAGTCCGCTGCTTGCTGCCAAACACTTCTTGCTGCCAACCCTTGCTGGCTGCCAACTTAGCCCGGTCAATTTGATGCTCCGAACTTGCTTTGCCCTGCTGCTGTCGATGTTCGTTCTCCCCAACGCGGCAATTTTATATGCACAAACCGGCAATCGCGTTCTCGCGCCGGGCGTCGAGACGACCATCGCACCGCGGGTGGTCCCGGCCGAGACGACCAGTGCCCACGACCTGATTGAGATTCTCGCCGACAAACAACTCAATTGGACTCCCCAAGAAGAACCAGCGACGCAGACATTGTGGGCCAAGAGCCAAGATGTCAGGTTTCGGCGCGATGTGTGGGCGCTGGAGTTTTCGTTCAAGCCGGTGCGAATGATCTGGGTCGATGTCCCTCGGCCCGATGGTAAGATGGACCGTACGCTCGTGTGGTATATGGTCTACCGCGTCAAGAACACCGGCGCTCACATCCGACCGACGGGGGACGATGACGGCGTGTTCAATACCGAACCGGCCGAACCCGAGGCACTGAGGTTCGTCCCTCAGTTTGTACTCGAGTCGCAAGAATTGGCCCGTGATGGCCAGAAGACTTATCGGGCCTACCTCGACCGCTTGGTGCCGGCCGCGATGGACGCGATTCGACGTCGCGAAGATCCGACTCGCCCGCTACTGAATTCGGTCGAGATGTCGCAGAAAGAAATTCCCGTCAGCACCGAGAGTGAAGACAACAGTGTTTGGGGCGTTGCCACGTGGACCGACGTCGATCCCGAGATCGATCATTTCTCGATCTTCGTCGGTGGGCTGACCAATGCCTATCAGTGGGTCGATGACGCAGGGGAGTTCAAGAAAGGCGACCCGGTTGGTACCGGTCGGCGGATTGTCGCAAAGGTGTTACAGCTTAACTTTTGGCGGCCCGGAGACGAGTTTCTGGAGAACGAGACCGAAATTCGCTTTGGCGTGCCGACCGGCAAGGCAGACCGGTATGGAGTGAAAGAGGGGGTTGCCCACGAGTGGGTTTTCCGTTAAAAATACCGGGCTAAGGTGATATTTCTGACGGGAGACTTTCGCGATGGCACATAAAAAGGGACAGGGTTCGAGCCGCAACGGCCGCGACTCGAACGCACAGCGTCGAGGCGTGAAGAAATTCGGCGGCGAGCACGTCATTGCTGGCAACATTCTCATTCGCCAACTCGGCAACAAATGGCATGCCGGCAAAAACGTCGGCCAAGGTCGCGACTATACGCTGTTCGCGCTGGTCGAAGGCCACGTAAAGTTCGACAAAGAAGGCCGGCGCATTAATGTCGTGCCCGCCGAAGTCGCCGCGACTGCGTAGCACATTGTCGTTGATCGCTCCGCGATCAAACGTCTGATTGCGGAGCAATCAGCGACTTATAGTGGGCCCACCGATATGCGATACCAACTCACTCGCATTCCCGACCTCGAACCGGTGAAGTGTCCATGTGGCCAAACTCGCCGGGCGTTTGTCGGTGACCCC
>JBGSRO010000142.1:0-1982 GCA_041737535.1 Pirellulales bacterium
CTGGTTCTGATCGAGAGGGGTCGCGCTAATTCCGCCGTGTACTTGGCGCTCGTTGCTTGGTGGCGGTTAATCAATCAACGACCGGCAAAAAATGTCGGGGCAGTTTGCGAAATCGGGAAGTTAATTCGCGGGCGATCGTTAATCGCGATCTGTGTGGTAAAGTTAGTGTTGGCGGTCCGCACAGTGTCGCGTCGCAGGGTGTCGCGTGCGGAACGGCGGGGATTCTTATAGAGTGTGGGTAAGGCAAAAGGCGAATTGCTCTCCCGCTGGTTTCAATCGCCACGCCTTTGGCACTTCCCATTGGGTTCGACATTTCGCATTTGTGATCGGGGTCGAGATGAAGCTTCTTGCATTTGTTGTGATGGCGTTCGGATCGGTTTGCCACTTGGGGCGCCTGTGTGGCAACGAAGTCGAAACTCATTCGCCGAACATTGTTGTTATCTTTATCGACGACTTGGGCTACGCCGATATTGGTCCGTTTGCTGCCGAGGGATACCAGTCACCCAATCTCGACCGCATGGCCAAAGAGGGGCGCGTGTTCACGAATTTTGTCGCCGCGACGGCCGTCTGTAGCGCGTCGCGGGCGGCGCTTTTGACCGGTTGTTATCCTGAACGGGTGAGCATTGCTGGTGCGCTTGGCCCCGGCGCTAAACATGGCATCAACGCCGACGAGTTGACCCTTGCCGAACTTTGCAAGCAAAAGGGCTACGCGACCGCCATTTTTGGCAAGTGGCACTTGGGCGATCGCAAACCATTTTTGCCACTGCAACACGGGTTCGACGAATATTATGGACTCCCCTACAGCAACGACATGTGGCCGTTGCATCCGAACTTCGCCGATTTGCCGGCTGACGCTGCGAGTCGCAAACGAGGCTTTCCGCCATTACCGTTGTACGAAGGCAATGAGGTCATTGATCCGGTTGTCGATGGTAACGACCAAACGCAACTGACAACCGACTACACGAAGCGAGCGGTCGATTTCATCGGTCGCAACAAAGATAATCGCTTCTTTCTTTACGTGCCCCACAGCATGGTTCACGTTCCCCTGTTTGTGTCTGACAAGTTCAAAGATAAGAGCGGCGCCGGTCTGTTCGGCGACGTTGTCATGGAAGTCGATTGGTCGGTCGGTGAAATTCGCAGAGCGCTCGACGAGGCGGGCATCGCCGACAACACGCTCGTGATCTTCACTTCCGACAATGGCCCTTGGCTAAGCTACGGCAACCACGCCGGCTCGGCCAAACCGCTACGCGAGGGAAAAGGAACCATGTTCGAGGGGGGCTATCGGGTGCCTTGTGTCATGACTTGGCCTCGGCAAATTCCGGCTGACACTCGCTGCGACGAACTCGCATCGACGATCGACATTTTGCCAACGGTTGCCGACCTCTTGGATGTTAAATTGCCCTCCGAACGAAAAATCGACGGCCATGATATGTTGCCACTGATGACCGGCGAGCCGAACGCGACAACGCCTTGGGACGTTTTCTATTGCTACTACGGAGGCGAATTGCGAGCTGTCCGCGACGGGCGTTACAAATTGCATCTGCCTCACAGCTACCGAACGATGGGCGATCGCCCTGGCGGCAAAGACGGCACGCCCGCCAACTATTCGCAGGCTAATATCGGGCAGCAATTGTTTGATCTCAAAAACGACGTTGGCGAAACGACAGATGTTTCTGAGCAACACCCCGAGGTCGTCGAGCGGCTGCTCGCCGCCGCCGAGGTGGCCCGCGCCGACTTGGGCGACTCGCTGACCAGGCAGAAAGGTGATGGTCGTCGCCCAGCGGGGAAACTGAACGAATAGAAAAGTTGCCGAGCGTAGCGGTCGCGCTTCGCCATCGAATCGGTAACCGTTCACGACCCGATACAACGCTTCACTCGTCCGTAGCGACAGTTGTCGCTTGAGTGGGGAGCAGTGACGGAGCCAGTTGGCCGGCGAATTGGGCCTCCACGGCGGCAGTCAGATAGTGATAGGCGCTGCGATT
>JBGSRO010000159.1:0-2591 GCA_041737535.1 Pirellulales bacterium
ACTTGGGGATTTGATTAACCGCAGAGGACACGGAGAGCGCAGAGATGTGAGCTGGAACATCGATCGACACTCGTGATTGTCGATGACTGGGAGCATTGACTAGTTTTGCTTTCAATTTGTACCCGGAACCCAATTAACCAACTAAGGTAAGTCGATTCTGGCAACCAGTCGTCGTTTCAACCCCGTGGGCGACGTAAGCGCGGATTAGCGGGGATTAGTGTTCCTCTCTGCGTTCTCAGCGATCTCTGTGGTTCATTCTTTTTTTTACCGATGTCGAGGAAACGCCCAAATTATTCTTGATTCGTTCCTAGGGGTGCAGCTTCGCTGATCGTAGCCGGATTCGCAAGAATTTGGAGTTTGGGCCAGATGACACCCCGAAGTGTTGTCACTTCGGCTACGTGCTAAACTCGCTCGCGCACCACGGGGCAGTTGGGCAACGACTCGACGAACATCCGGCCATAGCTCTTGGTCGCCAGTCGGGGGTCGAGGCAAACGACTTGGCCGGTGTCGGTGCGGGTGCGGATGAGGCGGCCGAAGCCTTGTTTGAATTTGAGCACCGCTTCGGGGAGTTGATAGTCGCGAAACGGATTGCCGCCGCCGGTGCGGATTGCGTCAAGGCGGGCTTCGAGCAGTGGACGATCGGGAACAGCGAAGGGAAGCTTGTGAATAATGACAAGCTGAAGTGCATCGCCCGGAACGTCGACACCTTGCCAAAAGCTGTCGGTGCCGAGCAGCACCGCGCGTCCGTCTTTCTTGAACGCATCGACGAGTTGCGACCGGGGTGTCCCATCGGCCTGGGTAAGAAGTCTCAGGTTGCGCTCGGCGAGCCATCGCGAGAGTCCCTGCCCCAGCGAACGCAAAGCTTCGTAACTAGTACAAAGCACAAAGGTTCGCCCATCGTACTCGGCGACGTAATGCTTAATTGCCGCCAGCGACGCTTTGTGAAACTCGTCACGCTGGCTTGAGGGATCGGGCATGTCGGGCATGACAACCATTTTCGCCTGCTCGGCGTAGTTAAAGGGACTACCGAGCTGCAGTTCGTCGCACTGCGTGAGGCCGATTCGCGACTTGAAGAAGTCAAAGCCTCGCTTATTGCCAACGGCGAGCGTCGCGCTGGTTAGCACGACCGTCGAGACTTTGTCGAACAGATGTTCGCGCAGGGCGGGGCCAACGTCGAGCGGGGCGGCCGAGAGGGTCATGCGGGGTCGCCCTCCGCGGGTGTGTCCCGTGTCGAGCCAATAAACGGCGGTCGGATCGATCTGGGTGCGCCAGGCTTCGATTTCGCCGGCGAGCGACATCAACCGGTCGTGAGCGGCCGTGTAGTCTTGCCGCTCGGCTTCGTCTTCGATTTTGTTGCCAATGGCCTTCGTTTGCCTTGCGAGGCGATGGAGCTGTTCGGCAAGCTGTTCGCTCGACAGCCCGGCCGTCATGACTCGGCCATTGCTCGAACCGCTGGTCACCGACCACTGCCAAAGGTCGCTAAAGAACTCGTCGGCTAGCAGCCGACAGCGATCGACTTGCCGCATCGCGTCGCGGTGCTCGCCTTGGACAAGAAGCCCTTTGTTGGTCCGCTCGTTGTAGAGCCGCCCGAGGGTGTAGTCGACTTGCCCGCTCGTGAGTCGCAGCCCAAGGTGATCGCCGGCAACTTGCTCGGCCGTATGGGCTTCGTCGATGATGAGTACATCGTAGTCGGGCAGGATACTCACACCTTGGCGACGGAGCGCGAGATCGCTGAAGAGCAGCGCGTGATTGACGACCAGCACCTGAGCATTCTGCATCCGCCGCCTGGCTTGGTAGTAGAAACAGCCCTTGTAGGTCGGACAGCGGCGGCCCATGCAGTTGCCGCTGTCGCTGGCGACTTCGTCCCAGACGCTGCCCATCGGCTGGCGAGGCAGATCGGCAATCGAGCCATCGCTGGTCGATTTGCTCCAGGTGACCAGATCGCGCAGTTCAGTCAGTTCGTCGTCGCTGCCGAAAATGCTCGACTTGCGTGCCGCTGCCGCGTGCAGTCGGCGGAGACTCACATAGTTGCGCCGCCCCTTCACAAGCACACTCGAAAAGTCGCGGGGAATCACGCTATTGAGTAGTGGCAAGTCTTTGGCGATGAGTTGTTCTTGCAGGCTGATGGTGTGAGTCGAGACGACCACACGGCGGGGCGGAGCATCCTGCGGGCGATCTTTGTCGGCGACTTCGGTTGCCGAAAGTATTGCGGGAACCAGATAGGCAAAGCTCTTACCGACACCCGTCCCCGCCTCGACAATCAAATGCCGTTTTGCCGCAATCGCCTTCGCAACTGCATTGGCCATCGCGAGTTGCTCGGGCCGATCCTCGTAGGCCTTCAGCCGGCGTGCGATGCTGCCGGTGGGGCCGAGGATGCTTGCGGGGGTGAGTGGCATTTGTGTTAGCGCAGCGAAGGTCGGGTCATTCAGTTGCGATTCGGATAGTTTCGCCGAGAGATATAACCGAATCCTGTGGATGAGTGATCTTGAAAAGGGCGGCGTACTTGGGTTTGATTTGGTTTATTCACAACCATCACCCCCAGGAGTACGCCACCATGGCCGAGAGTACCAATGCGACAATCGAAATGCCAG
>JBGSRO010000160.1:0-4980 GCA_041737535.1 Pirellulales bacterium
ACTTGGGGATTTGATTAACCGCAGAGGACACGGAGAGCGCAGAGATGTGAGCTGGAACATCGATCGACACTCGTGATTGTCGATGACTGGGAGCATTGACTAGTTTTGCTTTCAATTTGTACCCGGAACCCAATTAACCAAATAAGGTAAGTCGATTCTGGCAACCAGTCGTCGTTTCAACCCCGTGGGGGACGTAAGCGGGGATTAGTGTTCCTCTCTCTGCGTTCTCAGCGATCTCTGTGGTTTATTCTTTTCTTACCGATGTCGAGGAAACGCCCAAATTATTCTTGATTCGTTCCTTAGTTGGTGGTAACTGCCGACAAACAGCTACTTCACCTCCAACATCCGCTCCAGAGCCACCAAACTCCAGTGCGCCGTCTCGTCGTCGACTTCAATGATGTTCACCGGAGTTCCCGCCACGTAGTTGTCGAGCGACCAACACAAATGGGCGAGGTCGATCCGATACATGGTCGCACACATACAGACGACCGGTGAGAGAAAGTGAATCTCTTGCTCGGGATGCTCTTGCTGCAAGCGGTTCACAAGATGCAACTCCGTACCAATCGCCCACTTCGAGCCGGCTGGGGCCGACTCGACGGTGCGGATGATTTTACCGGTGCTCCCCGATTCGTCGGCCAGTTCAAACACCTCTCGCGGGCATTCGGGGTGGACGAGAACCTTGATGCCCGGGTGCTGTTTGCGAAACAGCTCGACGTGAGCGGCCGTAAACATTTGGTGGACGCTGCAGTGCCCCTTCCACAGAATCACCTTCGACGACCTCGTCGCCTGCTCCGTGTTGCCGCCGAGGTCATCCGCATACGGATCCCACACCGGCATCACATCGGTTGAGATGCCCATCTCCATGGCCGTGTTGCGGCCCAAGTGTTGATCGGGAAAAAACATCACCCGCGACCCGCGCGCGAAGGCCCACTCAATCGCAGCCCGGGCATTGCTGCTAGTACAGACGATACCGCCGTGACGGCCGACGAACGCCTTGAGGCTGGCGGCCGAATTGATGTAAGTAACGGGAATCAGCTCACGAGTGTCGATCACTTCGCCCAACTCGGCCCACGCGGTTTCGATTTGATCGATCGCCGCCATGTCGGCCATGCTGCACCCGGCGGCCATGTCGGGGAGTATCACTTGCACTCTGCGTCCCTCGCGCTCGCTCAGCTTCTCGGGCCGATTGGCGAGAATATCGGCCGTCTCGGCCATGAAGTGAACGCCACAAAACGCAATGACGCGGCAATCGCTGCTGTCGGCCGCCATCTGACTGAGCTGATAGCTATCACCCTTGAGGTCGGCCAGCGCAATCACTTCGTCTTGCTGGTAGTGATGACCAAGAATTAGCAACTGCGAACCAAGTTGCTCGCGAATAGCGTTGATTCTCGCTGCTAGCTCGTCGTTGCCGAGCGACTTGTAAGGTTTTAGCTCATGTGTGTGAGCCGGGAGCGTGGCGGGCATGGTGGTTCTCGGGCTGAATTGACGACTCTTATGCGATTATAGCAAGTTTCCAAAAATCTCATCCCCAGCCGCTCACTTCGACGGCGGAGAGATACCCTGGCAAAGTTTGTCGGTCAGGATGCCGATAACGATGTTAATGACGAGATAAGCAATCATTTGCCGCACCGGGGACATGTCGCAACTTACCGCTGAACTCGTGACTGACGTCGTTGCCGCCTGCCAAGCCAGCGGTGAAGCGGTGGCGGTTGCGCTTTCGCGGGCGTTTGATACTGCGTTTTCGCTGGTGGTGTGCGAAGCGGTTCGCTGGACTTCTGGCGCGCCCCCGAATGACTTGGACGGCGGCGGATTGCTGGTAGAGTTTGTCGTCGGAGACGCGAGCGCCGTGGTTTTGCTACCGAGCGTGAATGGCCTGGTCCCCGATTGGGTACAACTTCCCGATGCGGACGGATCGGAAAAGCTCAGCACGCTGGCACACGAACTCAGCAAGTTACTGATACCGAAGTCGCTAGCGGTCGACACTTCGCGCGCCGCTTGGGTATCGAACTTGCTGTCTTCGCTCGAAGCCAGCACGATTGCGAGCGATGCAACACTGGTTCCGCTGCTGCTCAGTCGCGGCGAACAACAAGCTAGAATGTTATTGCTGTGGCCGGTCACAGAGGGTGATCGACTGTTTGAATTCGACAACGACGAAACTGCCGACGAAGCAACAATGCACGACCAACCCACGGGCGATCACGCCGTTCGTCACTTGCCTTATCGCCCAGGCGATTTTTCGGAATTGCCACCTTACGCGAGACATCTGCTCAAGGTGTCGGTCCCCGTTTCGGTCCAACTCGTTGGCAAGAAACAGACGGTCCGCGAAATCACTCGACTCGTGCCGGGGGCAATTATCAACTTCGATAAGTCGTGCGACGCACCGCTAGAATTGCTCGTCAACAACCGGCTCGCGGCTCGCGGCGAAACGGTGAAGGTGGGCGAACGCTTCGGATTGCTGATCAGCGAGATGGTGCTCCCGCCGGAGAGTTTTGCGGCCGTGAAGAAGCGTCCCGCGAGTTGATACTCGATCGCTGAAGCGACATCGCCGAGGCGAAGTCGATCACCAGCCGATCTTGTTTCTTGGCAATTGCTGCGTTGAGCTTGTTGGTGAGTTTATCGCCGTCGAGCTCGTGTTGCATGATGTGTTTCATGCCCCGGCCAAGTTGCTCGGCCGGTTCGCCGCGGATTTCGCCAAACTTGGTAAGATTGAATTCGGCAATGTCGACGCGGGCATGTTTGACCGTTGGCACAACGGCCATGCCACTGATTGTCGTTCGCAGCGCAATCTCACAGTCGATGGTCGCCACTAGCTGCGAATCGCCTTCGGCGGTCAGCGTGATGATGTGAATGCCGCGATTGTAGCGACGCATCTGAGCCCAACCCTTGAGTGTCGCCGAGGTGACGAGCGTCAAACCGATTTGCCCCGATTCAAGCGACCGCAAATTGTCGATGCGAACCGACAGCGACGCCGGACTTTCGTCGACCCCTTCGTCAATGACAACGCGATACTGCTTCCAGGTGCCGTGGTCGACCTCTTTGTGACGGCGCGACATCCGCAGGCCGTCGAACTTAATTCCACTGGTGATGTTCTTTTGCCCGCCCCAGTTCTCCTGTTTGGCATAATCGCGGGGCAGCGCGTCGCGAATCAAGTCGGCAAGCAGCGGAGCGAGCGCGTCGGCGGGAGATTCCGCCTTAGGGGCTGCCGGTGCGTTGACTTGGGCGAAAAGCTGCGGGACGATCGCGCAGGCGAGGGCGAAAGCTAGCATTTTCACTCGCACGATTTTTCCCCAATTGTTGTAAGTATTGAGTCCGTTATTGCTTGGAAAGCGAGAATGCGGTTGTTTGCGATCACTCTCTTTTTAAGCTACCTTCCGCAGACCACGCGACGAAATACTGAACGCATGTACTTCATGCGAAACCCCCGTTGCTCAATCTTTCGAGCCCCCATGACTCGACTGGCCCGCGCTCATGTTGTCGACACTTGCGATATCGCTCGGAAAGTGTTTTCGACTTCAAGTGAGCAAAAAGGGCGGTTCCGCCCTTTCTTCCGGTTTTGGTCGACGTTGTGCTATAGTGCTATCGCTGCATTCTTCTCGCTCACATGTCCTCAAAAAAGCTGAATGCTGAACGCTCCTTATGCAAATCAAACGAATCCTCGTCACCGGCGGAGCCGGCTTTTTGGGTTCTCACCTTTGCGAGCGCCTCGTGGCCGATGGGCACGATGTGATTTGCCTCGATAACTTTTTCACGAGCCAGAAGTCGAACGTCGCTCATCTGCTCGAAAAGTCGAACTTTGAGCTGCTTCGCCACGATGTGACACATCCCATTTGGCTCGAAGTCGACGAGGTCTATAACTTCGCCTGCCCTGCGGCGCCAGGGCACTATCAGTTCAATCCCATCAAGACGATGAAGACCAGCGTGATGGGGGCCATCAACGTGCTGGGGATGGCGAAGCGGTGCCGCGCGAAGGTTCTGCAGGCGTCGACCAGCGAAGTCTACGGCGACCCCGATGTTCATCCCCAGCCCGAGTCGTATCGCGGCAGCGTTAACCCCGTCGGCCTGCGTAGCTGTTACGACGAAGGCAAACGGGCGGCCGAGACGCTGTTCATGGACTACCACCGCCACAATGGGGTCAACATTCGCCTCGTCCGGATTTTCAACACCTATGGACCGCGGATGCACCCGTTCGATGGCCGCGTGGTGTCGAACTTCATCCGCCAAGCCCTGCATGGCGAAGACATCACGATTTTTGGCGACGGATCGCAGACGCGGTCGTGTTGTTATCGCGACGATTTGATCGAAGGCATCATTCGCATGATGAACGGCCCCGACGATTTTGTTGGCCCAGTCAACATCGGCAACCCGGGCGAGTTCACCATCCGCGAACTGGCCGACCTGGTGATCGACATGACCGGCGCGAAAAGCAAACTCGTCGAGCGTCCCTTACCAGCCGACGACCCGACACAGCGCCAGCCCGACATCACGCTGGCCAAAAAATACCTGAAGTGGGAGCCAAAGGTGCCGCTCAAGGAAGGTCTGGCGAAGACGATTGAGTGGTTCCGCGGGGTGAAATTGGATGAGTTTCGTGCGCCGACGCCGAATTATTGAGCAGGGAGTTTGGGGCGGGGAGCAGGGAGAGAACCACGGTGAGCACGGCGGGGAATTCGAATACGCCGAAGGCGTTGCGTCCTGCAGCCCAGGGTTGGCTTGCCGCAGGCGAGGCTACCCTGGGTTGCCGGCGCGGTTGGTCGCTTTACCCCAACGGGGTTGTGCCGGGTGTGCGTAACCCCGTTGGGGTAAACGAATCGTGGGACTCGGTACCCGGGGTAGATCGCTGCGCGATCAACCCCGGGCTACGATGCGTATCCCCTTCGGGGAATTTACGTTGCGAGTGGCTCGTTAGGTTTGGTGCCGCTGTGCATCCTGCCGCGCACGCTAATCCCCTCGTTCGAGCCGCGCACGTCAGTAAGCGGAGCAACC
>JBGSRO010000161.1:0-10551 GCA_041737535.1 Pirellulales bacterium
GTACAAGTTCCATAGCGAGCCTCCTTGTCGCGGTGCGTGGATGTTAGATACCCAAGCATCTTGGCGGAGGCTCGCCCTTTTTCCCAAGAGCGATTGCTAACAATAAAAGTGCAAAACTCGAACTAAGGAATGAATCAACAATAACTTGGTAGGTTTGCCCAAATTGGCAGCGATGTAATCGAGAACGTCATTCCCGCCTGCGCGGTAATGACGGAAAAGCACCCGCCTAGTGGTCTGTCAAAGCCTATAATTAGGGTTGTGTGCCACTGGCTATGCCAGTGGAAGTGATTGGTGACGTGACACTTGCGTCACACTGGCGGAGCCAGTGGCACCCGCGCGGAGCCAGTGGCACCCGAAGTTTCTCATTTTGACAGTCCACCAGTTTTGGCAATCCCGCGACCTTTTGAATGCAACGCGGTCGCAACAATTCCGCCGTGTTCTTGGCGCTCGTTGTGTCGTCGAGGTTTTCTGAGGGGCGGTAATCGGCCCACTTGACGGTCGATGATGGTTACGCGGTTTCGGCAACTAGTAAACCTCGCGTTTCAGCCCCATCGTTCCCCAAAACACCACCGTTGCGACGACGCCAAGCAGCAGCGGCACGAGCCAGAATGTCGGCCAGTCGTAAGGTGGCACGTCGCAACCAGCAGGTGTAAGAAACTCGCTCTGGCACCAAGCAACCAGGGCCGAGCCTGTGAGATGGCCAAATCCGGAAGTGGCCATCGCGAACATGCCCTGGGCTACTGCCGATGACTCGCGCGGCGCGATTCTATCGACATACATGAACCCGGTCAGATAAACGAACGAATAGGAAACGCCGTGAAGTGCAATCGAGGCAATCGTCAACACAAACGGCAGTCCCTCGGCACCGCCAAAATAGATGAGCGCGTATCGAACGATCCAAGCCACGAGGCCAATGAAAAAGGTTTGTTTCGGACCGATAGCGACCAACACTGCCGGCATCAACAAGATGACAATCACTTCGGTCACTTGGCCAATCGCCATCCAACTCGCGGCGTTCCGGACGCCGATTTGATTCATGTAGGCGTTGAGAATGACGTTGTAAAACTGAGGGCCGATCGTCGCGAGTAGCGCTGCGAGCATGAACCGTCCCAGTTTTGGTTCGCGGCGCAGCAATTCGCCCCAACCGCGGGCGATGCGACTCCAATGCACCATCGCCGTGAGTGGAGGCGTGTGGGGCAGTGCAAGGCTGTACGCGGCAACGACGACATGACTCACCAAACCGAGCCAAATGGGCAGGGTCGTCGCTTCAATCGACTCGCGGCCCAACATCACCGGAATAAACGTACCGACGAGCAACATGGCAACAATCCAGCCGACGGTGCCGGCAGAACGCGCGATGGGAAACGCCGCCGTGTCGGATTTGAAGTGCCGCAGCGACAAACTGTTGCCGAGCGTGATCGTCGGCACGGCGAATTGGTAGTACAGCACGAGTCCCACGAAAAACCACGTCTGCGACGTGGCGAGTGCGGTAAGCGCAAGCGCCGCCGCACAGCCGAGGTTGAGCACCGACAGCAATCGCTCGGTCGAGAACAGCCCATCGGCAAGCGAGCCAAACACCAGCGGCGAAACGAGCGCCCCCAGCGCTCCGCTCATCGCGGCAATGCCAATAAATGAGCTGCCGAAGATGGCGAGCCCCTCGGGAGACGTGTTCTGGCTGATGTAAGTGCCGATGGTAACCGACCACATGCCGATGGCGAAATACTGGCCAAACGTCATGGCCGAGAGCCGCAAGAGTAGTAGCAACGGAGCCTTGAAGGGGCGATCGCCCGAGGCCACTGGGTGCCGCGCGGCCGGATCGCTATAAGCGGCAGGATCGTCGGCACCGACGGCGGGGATTTCATTCGCCGCTGAATGGCCCGAATCGGTCACGGCATTCCCGCACCGTGGCAGGCTAAACTTGAGGGCGGGATGGGATGTCGGAATTTGAGCCCCACTGGCTCGGCCAGCGGCAACAACAACTCGATTTGCCTGTGTGCCCCACTGGCAGAGCCAGTGGCACAAAGGCAAGGTGTCAGTGAGTAAAAGTGGAGGATAGCGGGCTCGAACCGCTGACCTTTTGGCTGCCAGCCAAACGCTCTCCCAGCTGAGCTAATCCCCCGGAACAAAAAACGCGATGGATAGGGCGATTGAGATCCCCGGCGATAACCGTCGAACTTACTCGATCACCTTCTGGAAAATTAAGATTAACAATGTGTCGGTGGGTGTCAACCGACCAGGGGCCCGACGGCCGAGGCCCAAATGATTTCCTTCGAGGTTCTGTGACAAAAGCGACCCGCCAGCGACTGATAGGACTCCTCAAGCTGCTTGTCGGTTCGGGGCTGATCGCTTTGCTGCTCTGGCAGGCCGCCCAAGGCGATCATGTTCGCGAGGTGCTCGATGGCAAGAAAAACTGGTGGCTATTCGGGACTGCGGCCGGTTTTATCGCGTCGGCGGTCGTGATCAACTTTTTTCGCTGGTGGCTCCTAGTGCGCGCAGCGGACCTCCCGATGTCGCTGGCTGAGGCGATGAGGCTAGGGGCACTCGGACACGCTGCTAATTTTGTCGGTCCGGGCAGTGTCGGCGGCGATCTCCTGAAGGCGGTGTTGTTTGCCCGCAATCATTCGGGCCGCCGTAGCGCGGCCGTGGCGACAGTGCTTGCTGATCGGTTTTTGGGATTGCTCACGCTGCTGGCGCTCGCGGCGGTCGCCGGGACTTACGCCTTCGCGACTGGGCTACTCGAATCGGCACCCATGTTGCGCGGCGTCTCTGCAACAGTCATTGGGCTTGCGATTGTCAGTTGGCTCGGCGCGGCGGCAGCCTTTTTGCCGGGGCCACATGCCAATTGGCTCACCGCGTGGCTACCCAAGCTCCCGCTTGCCGGGCCAATCGCTAAAGAACTGTTCGTCGCCGTGCAGTCGATGCACAAGAAGCCGGCCCACTTGCCGATAGCCATCGCGTGCAGCGTTGTCAGCCACATACTGCTGGTGCTGAGCTTTGTCGCCGTGAGCTATGCGCTGCCGACGGTAAGAACACCAAACTTGACGGCATGTTTCACCGCGATCCCGCTTGCCGAACTCGTTGGCGCTTTACCACTACTGCCGGGTGGACTCGGTGCGACCGAGACGGCGCTCAAGTATCTCTACCAAGCCCTCGGTGCGGGGGCCGACGATGGCACATTCGTCGCCATCGGCCAGCGACTGGTGAACATCAGCGTTGGATTGCTTGCGGTAATTTACTATCTGACGCAAAGGCAAACGATGGAACCGGCCATGGAAGAGGCCGAGGCGATTCGAGAACGATGAGCGATGACCGCGCTTTAGGCGATTAGCACAAGCATCGCACGGGGCGCAGGCCGCTCGGGGGAAGAGATATTCGAGCTGCCGGCGGACTCTTGTTTCATCGGTGCCGGTCGATATTGGCCGGCCGGCGGAGTAGAAAATAGGGGCGAAACCACAATCCAAAAGGCGCCCCATGAACTTCCACGCAAACAACGAATCCGACACCGACCAACTCGGCCAGCAGATCGCCGAGCGAATCACTCCCGGTACGGTCATCTCGCTCAACGGTCCATTAGGGGCCGGTAAGACCCGGCTCGTGAAAGCGATCGCGGGTGCCCTCGGCTTCGACGCCACCAAAGTCACCAGCCCGACGTTCGTGCTGGTCAACGAATACCGGGGCGGCCGCTTGCCCGTCTATCACTTCGACGTCTATCGCCTCAAAGATATCGACGAGTTCATCGAACTCGGCCCCGACGAATATTTCGAAGGGGATGGCATCACGCTCGTCGAATGGGGCAACCGGGTCGCCGAGTGCTTGCCGCAGCGGACGTGGCAGATAGAGATTGAATCGGTCGACGCAACGACGCGGGAGTTTACGCTGACTGTGCCGGCAGGCATTGAGTTGCGCTTTAGTGTGTAACTCGTTAACGAGCGTCGCTCGTTGGTTAGAACAAAATGAAAATCAATCTTCAAGAACTCGATTGGCAGACACCACTCAAGCAGATGAGTTTGGGGCCGCATTGGCGTATCCTCGTTGGTGTGGTGTTGGGGGCGGCGATTTCTGTTGCAATTTGGGGTCTCGCTTTTCCGCATACGTTTTGGTTCCTCAAACTGTGGGCGGGATTCGCGACCGGAAGTGTGTTGGGCACTCTCGCCGGAACCTCTTGGCAAATTCGCGACCACGCTCGTCGCACAGCGACGTCGGGACGCTTTTTGCTTCTGGCGATTCTCGGATGGGGTGCATTCGCACTAATCTCCCTGTTCGAACTCGCACCACAAATGCGTGCCGAAGAAGCGATGCGAAAAGAGATCCGTGCGTTCACCTCGCAGGCGATCAAGTCTCTGGAGGTGAACGCTCAGGGCAGACGAATCGTCGCGGACGCAGCGTCGATCAAGGAATTTTGCCAGGCCGCCAATCGCGCTGAGTTATTTTACCCAAGCCACGAAGTGTCGACGCAAGAATTTGAGATAACTATCCAATTGCGGATTGGTAACAGTACGACCTATCAGGCGCGTGTTCCTGAGCGACACCAGGGTGACCTGTCCCTGAAATTCCGAGGCCCTAGCCACTGGTCAGAGATTTTACTGCCCGGAGGTAGAAAGTGGATTGAAGACGTGATCCGCTGATTCAAAGACTGATAGCAGACAACGGCGCTGGTGGAAACGCAACCTTACCTCCTTCGCCATGTCGCTGCTTCGCCGTGGTTCCAATCTTCGCCCGCCCGGCCCGGGGGACCGTGCTACGTCAAACCTACAAGATAAACTTACTCAAGTCTTCGTCCTTCGAAATCTTATCGAGGCGCTCTTTCACATAAGCCGCGTTGATCGGCACACGGGCGGCGCTCATGTCGGGGGCTTCGAAGCTGAGTTCTTCGAGCAGCCGTTCCATGATCGTATAGAGCCGCCGGGCCCCGATGTTTTGCATCGTCTGATTCACGTCGAAGGCGTAGCTCGCGAGGGCGTCGATGGCGTCGGGCTCGAAGACGATTTCGACGTTTTCGGTTTGCATAAGCGCGGCATATTGTTTGGTGAGAGAGCTTCTTGGCTCGGTCAAAATGCGTACGAAATCGTCTTTGGTTAGGTCTTTCAACTCGACCCGAATGGGGAACCGGCCCTGCAATTCGGGCATCAGATCGCTAGGCGAAACCTTGTGAAACGCCCCGGCCGCGACAAAGAGAATGTGGTCGGTCTTGACGTAGCCATAGCGAGTTTGCACGGTGGTGCCTTCGACAATGGGCAGCAAATCACGCTGCACACCCTGCCGCGAAACGTCGGCCCCTTTGCCCCCTTCCGTGGCGACAATTTTGTCGAGCTCGTCGATAAACACAATGCCGACATTTTCGGCCAGCTCAATTGCTTTGGCGTTGACTTTCTCTTCGTTGATGAGCTTCTCGCACTCTTGCTCGAATAACGCTTTGCGGGCGTCGCGGATCGGCAACTTGCGGCGAACGATGTTCTTGGGGAGTATTTTGTCGAGCATCCCTTGAATATCGACGTCCATATTGTCTTTCCCCATACCCATGCCCGGAATCATCATCGCTTGGGCTTTTTGCTCGATCTTGATTTCGACCTCGCGCTCTTCGAGTTCACCGCCGACGAGCATCGCTTTCATCTTCTCGCGACTTCGCTGATACCGTTCGGGCGAGTCGTCGGTGTCGACGCCGACATCGAAACTCGCTGGCGGCGGCACCAGCATATCGAGTAAGCGATCGTTGACGTGCTGCTTCGCGAGGTCTTCGACGGCCGCCATTTCGCCTTCGCGGACCAGACCAATGGCGTTCTCGACCAACTCGCGGATCATGCTTTCCACATCGCGGCCATAGTAACCGACCTCGGTATATTTGGTCGCTTCGATTTTGATGAACGGCGCGCCGGTCAGCTTGGCGAGTCGCCGCGCGATTTCGGTTTTGCCGACGCCCGTTGGGCCGATCATCAAAATGTTCTTCGGCGCAACCTCTTTGCGGAGCTCTTCGTCGAGTTGCTGGCGACGCCAACGGTTGCGTATCGCGACGGCGACCGCGCGCTTGGCGTCGCCTTGTCCGACGATGTGGCGGTCGAGTGCTTCGACAATTTCACGAGGTGTTTGGCTCGAGGTCACTTCTCGCATGGCATTTCTTCGACGACAAGGTTGGTGTTCGTGTAAACGCAAATCTCGCCTGCGATCGTCAGCGACTCGCGAACGATTTCGCCGGCCGACATTTGCGTGTGTTTCGCGAGCGCCCGCGCCGACGCGAGCGCATAGTTGCCGCCGGAGCCAATAGCGAGAATACCATCGCTCGGCTGAATGACATCTCCGGTGCCCGAGATCAACAGCATGTCGTTGGCATCGGCGACCGCAATCAGGGCCTCGAGTCGCCTTAGTGCGCGATCCATGCGCCACTCTTTGGCGAGTTCGGTCACTGCCCGGGGCATGTTCTTGGGATAGTCTTTGAGCTTCGCCTCAAACCGTTCGAGCAGGGCGAACGCATCGGCCGCTGCCCCGGCGAAACCCGCCATCACTTTGCCATCGCCGAGCAGGCGTACTTTTTTGGCGTCGGATTTCATCACCGTCTGGCCGAGACTCACCTGACCATCGCCCCCCATAGCCACTTGGCCATTGCGACGAACGGTGACAATGGTCGTCGAGCGAAACTTCATGCGATTGATCTTTACCGGGGTCTGGACCAAATGTTGTGTGCCACTGGCTCGGCCAGTGCAACGGGCGACAACTGCCGACACCTGCGCGGCACTGGCCGAGCCCGTGGCACACTGCTGCCGTTGTGGCAACGAAACGATTCAATTTTGACCGCCACGCGGCAAAAGCCCAAGGGGCGCAAGTTCAGGCGAGACTCTTCGGCTTACAGAGCCACCGCTTATCGCACGCCGCCCGCCCGCATTTCGTGCAAGCAAACTGAGGCTGAGCAACGATCTCGCGAAGTTGTTCAAAATGCTCATTCAGGTCTTTCTTCGTCCAGTCACACAGTTCCTTGCCTTCTTTGATTTTCGCTTCTTTGCTCAAGGGATGCCTACTTTCTGCGAATGATCGAACACCGACGAAGACCATTATAGGCAAGTCGTCGATGCTTTTTTCGACGCCAAGGCGCAAAGACGCAGAGAAGCACAGAGAAATACAATTTTTTCTTTTCCCGTGCTTTGCGCTTCTTTGCGCCTCCGCGTCTTTGCGTCAAAATCTGAAGATGCGAGACGAAACGACTACACGCAGCCCCCTGCTCATGAATCGCGACGATACGGCGCTGGTCGTCGTCGACATGCAGCAGCGGCTCTTGGATGTCATGCCTACGTCGGCAAGCGTTGTCTGGAACGCCAGCCGACTGCTACGCGGCGCGAAATTGCTCGGTGTCGAAATAGTAGTGACCGAGCAAGTCCCCGAAAAGCTGGGACCGACAACACCCACGCTCGCCGAATGGCTGCCAACCGCCAGCAGCAAACAACGCTTCAGTTGCCTCGAATGCCGCGAGACGTTCGACGAGCTGATGGCCGCAGGTCGCCATCGCGTATTACTCTGCGGTATCGAAACACACGTCTGCGTCCAGCAAACGGCGCTCGATTTGCTCGCGGCGGGATTCTCAGTCTACGTGGCCGTCGATGCTGTGGGGTCGCGGTTCGATATCGACAATGAATTCGCGCTCAGGCGAATGGAATCGAGCGGGGCGACGCTCACCACCACCGAGGCCGCGCTAATGGAGTGGACCGGTACGGCTGCTGATGAGAAGTTTCGCGAGATTAGCGGGTTGTTGAAGGAAACACTTGCAACGCACTCCGGGGGCTGACGCCACCCGGCTCGCCACTTCTCAGAATCGCTCATCGCTTCACTTCCTCTTCATCCCCCTTCGCCGTCCGCTGCTCCACCACCAACCGGTCGCGAACATCAATCGCCGCGGGCGTGTAGCTCGTGTTGAGCGGCCCATGTTCGGCCACATATTGCGAAAGCCGGGCGAGTTTGGTTTCGACGCTGTCTTCTTCGCTCGGGCCTATGCCTGGCGCAGCACCCCAGCGGATGCGGGTGCCGTAGCTGGCACGCAGTTCGTAAACGTAGTACTTTTGCGACCTGCGAATCTCGGGATACGTCGATGGCACGATATCGACCAAGTGCAATCGCTCCCAGTTATCCAAAAGTGAAAAGGCAAGCCGGACCGCGCCGACAATCCGCGAATCGGTCCAAGGTTCGCCCACCAACACTTGTGTCTGTGCGTCGGTGATGCGCGGCAGGTAACGCTTCTCGGCTTCGCTCAAGTCGCCGTCGGGCAATCGGACGGCCGTGGCGTCGACCGGCAGCAATTCGGCGACGCCGTCGCGAGTGACTTCAATCGCGGCTACCGGGCGGCGGTAACTCAGCTTTACTCGCGCGGCAGCCGGTGCGAGCAACTCGATCTGCTCGACCTTCTCGACCCACGGGTGCAACTCGAACGCGTCGACCAACCGACCATGAATCTTCTCGGCATCGGTCAGTATCGAGACATCTCCCAAGAGGTCTGAATTGCGAAACACCTCAGACTTAATATCGCAGCGAACCCAGGGCGGAGGCGGAGTGATCTCGATTGCCGCGACCGACAATCGGTAACGGGCGTCGCCGGCAAGCTGCGACTGAAGGTCGCTAAAAAATCGTCCACCAGCGAGCAGTAGCACCACCAACACGACGACGCCAAGCAGCCAGCGACCCTGCCCCACACTAAACTCACGAAGCCGCGCGAGACGGTTTTGCTCGGCGGCGGGCCGTTTCTGTGGTTTCTTTTTCTGGGCCATCGCGACAACTCGATAGGTAGACAGTCGGCGGGGCGACTGTTACCAGATTTCGAGTTGCGTTTCCAGTTCAACTCCCAGCCGCTCGGCGACGCGGCTGCGGATCAGGTCGATCAGCTTCAAAACGTCGGTGCTGGTGGCCCCTTCGCTAGCAACGATAAAATTGCCGTGCCGCTGGCTCACTTCGGCCCCGCCGACGCGGGTTCCCGAAAGGCCCGCCTGTTCGATCAACATGCCAGCACTCATACCGCGAGGGTTCTTAAAGACGCAGCCGGTCCGCTGATGCGACATCGGCTGAGCCGCCTTCTTGATGATCCACTGTTTCTGCATTCGCTTGGTGAGCTGCTCGGGTTCTTCTTGCTCGAGCAGGAACATTGCCTCGAGAATCACCAGTTCGTCGAGGCTGCTCTGACGATAGGCAAACACCAGCTCACCTCGTTCGCGTTCGATCACCTCGCCGCGCCGCGTGAGCACATTTGCTCCACTCGCCCATTGACCAATATCGCCACCACGACTGCCGGCGTTGCCGTGGAGTGCGCCGCCGATGGTTCCGGGAATGCCGACCAGAGGTTCGAGCCCGGCGAGTCCCGCGCGAACAGCCGTGCTAATGACGTTGGCAAGTTGCGCGCCGCCGCCGGCGGTGAGCTTGCCGTCGGCGACCTTCACTTCGGTAAAACAAGGCGCATGCAGGCTAATCACCACTCCATCGACCCCCTCGTCGCGGACCAGTAGATTCGACCCGCCGCCGAGAATCCGGACCGAAGTCCCCTCGTCGTGGCATCGCTTCACCAGTGCCAGCAACTCGTCGCGCGAGGTCGGCTCGGCAAAGAACTTCGCCGGCCCACCCAACTCAAACCAAGTCCGCGGCGCAAGCGGCACATCGGCCCGTAAAATACTCGCGAATTCACTCAAAGCAGCCATATCGCCTCACTTGCATTGAACTTTACCCGTTTCCTTATCCTTATGCGAAAGGCTGAAAACGTCAATCGCGGAGTTAGCATTGAATGGTTAACGGTCAGCTTTCAACACCCGTAGCCGGACTCGCAAGAGTTCGGCAGCCCTGAGACAACACCCCGAAGTGGTGCCACTTCGGCTACCATCCAGCAATCCCCGTAACCGGACTCGCAAGAGTTCGGCAGCCCTGAGACAACACCCCGAAGCATTGCCACTTCGGCTACCATCCAGCAATCCCCGTAGCCGGACTCGCAAGAGTTCGGGAGCCCAGAGACAACGCCCCGAAGTGTTGCCACTTCGGCTACGATTCGATCGATCGCTCCCACTGCCCCAGCGCCTCGTAACAAGCCACCGCGACGCTGTTCGAGAGATTCAGGCTCCGCACCTCCTCGCGGCACGTTATCCGCAATTGCCGGTCGGGGGCCGTGGCCAACAGCTTCGGCCCCAGCCCTGCCGACTCGCGACCGAACACCAGCACATCGCCCCGCTCGTAACCGACCTTGTGGTGAAACTGAGTGGCATGTTTCGTGAACAACCACGCCCGCTCCAGCGGCAGCCGCTCGCCGAGCGCCTGCCAGTCGTCGACCACTTCCCATTCCAGGTGTTGCCAGTAGTCGAGCCCCGCGCGACGCAAGTGATAGTCGTCGACACGAAACCCCAACGGCTTCACCAGCCACAGCTTCGCACCCACCGCCACACACGTCCGCCCAACACTCCCCGTGTTGTAGGGAATCTCCGGCTCAACGAGCACAACGTGCAGCAGAGGTTCGTAGGGCATCGATCTGTCCTGCCTGGTACACATTTCTTCTATTTTCGACGCAGAGTCGCAGTGGCGCAAAGAAGCGCAGAGAAATTTTGG
>JBGSRO010000162.1:0-13597 GCA_041737535.1 Pirellulales bacterium
GTACAAGTTCCATAGCGAGCCTCCTTGTCGCGGTGCGTGGATGTTAGATACCCAAGCATCTTGGCGGAGGCTCGCCCTTTTTCCCAAGAGCGATTGCTAACAATAAAAGTGCAAAACTCGAACTAAGGAATGAATCAACAACAATAACTTCGTAGGTTTGTCCAAATTGGCAGCGATGTAATCGAGAACGTCGTTCCTTAGGGCGTCGCTTATCAAAGAGGCGGCAGACGCATAAAGACAAAGCTAGTTCCGATCTGACACCCTCCGCTTTTACCCTCCACTCTCCCCCCTCCACCCTCAACACGATGTTGAACGCAACGATCCGATTCTCGCTCCACAACCGCCTGCTCGTCATCGTGGCTGCGCTCTTATTGCTCGGTTACGGCGGTTGGCAGGCGACGCGGCTGCCGATTGATGTGTTTCCAAACCTCAATCGCCCACGGGTAGTCGTGATGACCGAAGCGCCGGGACTCGCTCCTGAAGAAGTTGAAACGCTCATCACGTTTCCGATCGAAACGGTCTTGAATGGCGCGACAGGGGTACAAGCGGTCCGCAGTTCGTCGGGTATTGGACTGTCGGTGATTTATGTCGAATTCGACTGGGGAACCAACATCTATAACGACCGCCAGATCGTCGCCGAGCGATTGGCGCTGGCCAGTGAGATTCTGCCGGCCAATGTGTCTCCGCAATTGATGCCCATCTCGTCGATCATGGGCCAGATCATGATGGTCGGCATGACGAGCGGCGGCGATACCTCGCCGATGGAACTACGCACCTACGCCGACTGGGTTGTGCGGCAACGGCTGTTGACCATCCCTGGCGTCGCGCAGGTCATTGTCATGGGGGGCGATCGCAAACAGTTTCAGGTGCTCGTCGATCCCGATTTGCTGTTGCGTTATGGGGTCACACTCCGCGAAGTCAAACAAGCGATTGAAGCGAGCAATCAGAACACGGCCGGTGGTTACTTGGACGAACAAGGCCCCAATGAATTTCTCGTCCGCTCGCTCGGACGCGTCGGCTCGACGGAAGAAATCGGCAATATCGTCGTCCGCCAACGCGATCGCCAGTCAATCACGCTCGCGCAGGTCGCACGAATTGCCGAAGGAGCACAAGTCAGTCGCGGCGACAGCGCGGCATTCGCCCGCGACGAGCGAGGCGAAATGGTCGGGGGTCGCTCGGTCGTGCTCACGATTCTCAAGCAGCCGCAGGCCGACACACGGAGAGTGACCGACCTCGTTGCCGCGGCGCTCGCCGACATGGGCGATTCGCTTCCCAGCGACGTGCGGATCTTGCCCAAGCTTTATGAACAGAAAGCGTTTATCGATCTGGCCATCGAAAACGTCGTCGTCGCCCTCCGCGACGGAGCGATTTTGGTCGTTGTCATTCTCTTTCTGTTCTTGATGAATTGGCGAACAACTCTGATCACGCTCACCGCGATTCCGCTGTCGATCGCCGTCACGTCGATCGTGTTTGCCCTGTTTGGGCTCTCCGTGAATACGATGACACTCGGCGGACTGGCGGTTGCCATCGGCGAATTGGTCGACGACGCGATCGTCGACGTCGAGAACATCTTTCGTCGGTTGCGAGAGAATCGTAACTCCGAGCACCCGAAACATCCCCTGCTGGTGGTGTTTCAGGCGAGCGTCGAAATTCGCAACTCGATCGTCTATGGCACGCTCATTGTGATGATTGTGTTCGTCCCTTTGTTCGCACTGTCGGGCATGGAAGGGCGGCTTTTCACCCCGCTCGGCGTCGCATACATCGTTTCGATTGCCTCGTCGCTGCTAGTGTCGCTGACGGTGACGCCCGTGCTGAGCTACTGGTTGCTCGCTGGTCGAAAGCATGAAGGAGACGAGCGCGACGGGCTTTTGCTGCGTGGCTTGAAGGCGATGGCCGATGTGGCGATTCGACTGAGTTTGCGATGCTCGGTACCGATATTGGTCGTGGCTGCCATTGCGGTCGCGATTTCTGGTTGGGGGGTGATGCAGATCGAAAGCGACTTTCTGCCACCGTTCAACGAGGGCGCAGTGCAGATTAATCTGCTATTGCCGCCCGGCACCTCACTAGCGACTTCGAATCAAGTCGCAGCACGTGTCGAAAAACGCCTGTCGCAGATCGACGACTTGGTCGCATTTGTTCGCAAGACGGGGCGCGCCGAGCTCGATGAACATGCCGAGGGGGTCAACGTGTCGGAGTTTGTCGCAACCGTCGATCCGTTCACCACACGCTCGCGCGAAGCAGTGCTCGAAGAAATCAGCGAAGCACTCGCTGACATACCGGGCATCGTCACATCGGTTGAGCAGCCACTCGCGCACTTGATTTCTCACATGCTCTCGGGAGTCAAAGCCCAAGTGGCGATCAAACTGTTCGGCGACGATCTCGACGAACTGCTTCGTCAAGCGAAGAAAATCGAAGCGGCCACCGCCGACGTCGAGGGGGTTCGCGACTTGCAAGTCGAACAGCAAGTCAACATTCCGCAGCTTCGCATCGAAGCCGACGGAGAGCAGCTCAAAGCGTTTGGTTTGCGCCGCAGCGATGTGAATGAATTCGTCGAAACAGCCATGCAAGGCGAAGTCGTTTCGCAAGTGCTCGACGGTCAGCGGACCTTCGACCTGGTCGTCCGCCTGGGCGAAGAATTTCGCGAAGACCTCGCGGCGCTAAAGCGACTGCAGATCGACACACCCGACGGGGGTCGCGTCAAACTCGAAGATGTCGCCCGCATCTACAAGGCCGGGGGACCAAACATCGTGAACCGCGAGCAGGTCCGCCGTCGCATCGTCGTGCAATGCAACATCTCGGGGCGTGGACTTGTCGATGTCGTTGGTGACATTAAAACTCGTCTCGCACCGATTCGCGCGGAACTCCCCCCCGGCTATTTCATCGAGTTCAGCGGCCAGTTCGAGAGCCAACAGTCTGCCTCGCGCGCGATCGCCTTGCTCTTCGTACTGTCGCTGCTCGGTATGCTTCTGGTGCTCTACAAAATGTTTGGTTCGGTCAACCTCGCTCTGCAAGTCATGGTCGCACTCCCCATGGCCTTCATCGGCAGCGTCGCCTCGCTCTATCTGACGAATCAAACGCTCACGATCGCGAGCATGGTTGGCTTCATCTCGCTCTGTGGCATCGCCTCACGGAACGGAATCCTGCTCGTCAATCATTACCTGCATCTCGTGAAGTACGAAGGCGAAGGCTGGACGCGCGACATGGTCGTCCACGCCGGCAAAGACCGGCTAGCGCCGGTCTTGATGACGGCGCTGACGTCGGGCATCGGACTGGTGCCGCTTGCGCTCGCCGCCGGCGAACCGGGCAAAGAGATTCTCTACCCCGTCGCGACCGTCATCATTGGCGGGCTCGTAAGCAGCACACTACTGGAGTTTCTTGTCCGTCCAGCATTGTTCTGGACGACCGGCATTCAAGCAGCACGAACGGTCGTCGAGTCGGCGCAACAACACATTGAACTTGTGGAAGAAGAACGGGCTGTCGTGTGACGCCCGGTATTTTTTGTTTTTTTGAAAGGAAGCGTCGTCATGAGAATTTCAATCGGCAGCCACTCCCAGACAGTCGTTGTCGGGCTCGCGGTCGCACTGGCCACCATAATCGGCTGCGGATCGGCTCCCGAGGCTGGCCCATTTGAGCCAGCCGCATCCGACCCCCACGACCACCCCAGCGCAGGCCCACACGGCGGCAGCCTGATCGAACTCGGTAACGATGAATACCACGCCGAACTTGTTGTTCTTGATGCAAGGGGAGACGACACGACCCCAACGGTCACCATCTACCTGCTCGACTCCACCGCAAAAGTCGCCACTCCTGTCGATGCCAAAGAAATGCGAATCAACCTGACCCACGACGGCAATGCCGAGCAGTTCATCCTTACCGCCACGCCCGATGCCAGCGATCCCGCCGGCAAGTCGTCGAAGTTCGTCTCCGACGACGCCGAACTGACCGCAGACCTCGACCTCGACGATGTGAAGGCCCAGCTCGTCGTGACGATCGGCGACAAGCAGTTTCGAGGCACGATCATGCATCACGACGATGACCACGAACGGCACACTGCCCGCTGAGGCAATACTCGAGCAGAACATGGCCGTTTCCGTCATTCCCGCGCAGAGGCTGTGAATAAATGGGGCTGGCTCTACGGCGCATTGGCTTTGGCCCGCCAAGTGGCATCATCCGTAGTGCCTGTCTCATTTATTCACTTTGCACTCGCGGATAATGTTGTGAAAAAGTGGGACAGGCACCGCACTTTGAACCGCTGCGTCGCGCGTACTCAGTTAGGTGCGGAGCCAGTCCCATTTTTTCACAACCTCGCAGGCGGGATTCCAAAGTGGTCGTTCTCAATCTCGATTTCCGCCTGCGTGGGAATGACGCGATGATTATGATTCTCGATCAGTTCCCATGCAGTGGCGACCAGTCCGCCGTGTCCTTGGCGGTCGTCGCGTCGTGGCGGTTATTGCTTAGGCAATGCAATAGAGCATCTTGCCAATTTCAATATGCACTCGATCGCGAATCACGTCACCGCTCCCACCGTCGCGGGTCTTGGCCATAGTATTCTCGCATCGCGTCGAACAACTCAGCGTGTCGAGCGGCAAGAGCTGATGGCGTTTGAAAAAACGCTTCCGAGGCGACCGCGAAGAACTCTGCTTTATTCGTCGTCCCATAACAGTCGAGTAACGGTCGCGGACCTCGCTCGCAGTCGTGACACAACCGGGCGTAGTCGCGGTCGACGACCTCAATCCAACGCTCGGCTTGCGCGTGTGAAACCATCGGTGGAACGCCGTCGGCATTGCGGCCATTGAGCATGTCGAGTTGATGGGCGAACTCGTGGGCGACAAGGTGGCGTCCACGATTCGGTCCCCGTCCGGCTGCCAAGACATCGGGCCAAGACAAAATGACCGGCCCGCGATACCAAGCTTCGCCCAGCAGCTCTGTTTCTCCCTCGATCACCATTCCCTGCCCCGGCGAAAAATGAGACTTCGAGATGTAAGCGTCGGGGTAAATAAGCACCGACAGCACCCGATCGAAATACTCTTCGCCGAGTCCCAATGTCATGAGTCCGATCTGAGCCGCGACGGTCCACTTCGCTTCTTCGGTCATCGCGAACCCATCGCACCCCTCCCAATTCTTCTCGGCCACCACAACGGCCGCCGAGGCATAGACCGACGCCTGCTCGCTTGTCTCGAGACGAGCGAATTGCCAAAGTTGCGTGGCGACGAGCTGTTCCCAGAAATCGGGCGCGGGATTGCCCTGATTTCGATTGCGGCGTTGTGCTTTGAACCAACCGAACAAGTGAGCTTCCAGGTGGCGGGTGTTTTTGCCTTCACCAGCTTAACCGACGAGGTTCGCGATTGCTCGGTTTGCAACGCGCGACTCTGGGTCGCCAAAAGCGACCCAGATCGACAACCCAATCGCGACGCGCAAAGCGTCGCTCCAAATGCGGGAATCGCTCTGCAATCCGCGTGTTCGCCACGGCGATTTGCCCAAAAACCGGTCGCAATTACCCCGTAGGGGAGTCGAACCCCTGTCGCCGCCGTGAGAGGGCGGTGTCCTGGGCCACTAGACGAACGGGGCTTCAATGTTAGTGTCGAAAGTTTAGGGTCGAGAGTCTAGTGGCCACTGGCGGCTTCGCCACGATTGCTTTCCTCTCGTCCCTTGTCCCCAGACTTTACTAGCGCGACTCACGAAGTGATGCCCTGTGTCAGCGTCATGAATGCCGTTTCGAGGTTCAGTTCTTCTTCGCGCAAAAGCGTGATGCGATGGCCCCCGGCGACCAGCAGCGACGCGAGGTCGCCGTAGTCGGCTGTCTGTGAGACGAGTTTGACTGTGAGTGGTTTGCCAGCGACGACATCGACGATTTCGACCAGGGGCGACTCTCGCAAGATCGTCGCAGCCGCGACGCGGTCGGCGGCATCGTGGGAAGCAACGTCAATCTGCAACACCGTTTGCCCGCGTACCTTCTTCATCACTTCGCTCACCTCGGCATTGACGATTAGTTCGCCCCGTTCGATGATGCCGATCTTGTTGCAGATGTCGGCCAGCTCGGGCAAGATGTGGCTCGACACCATAATCGTCTTGCCCATGTTGCGAAGTTCTTTGAGCAGGCCACGGATTTCGATTCGCGCCCGCGGGTCGAGTCCACTGGCGGGTTCGTCGAGCAGCAGGACTTGGGGGTCGTGAAGCAGCACGCGAGCGAGGCCTAGCCTTTGGGTCATGCCGCGCGAGAGGCTGGTGACGAGGGCTTCGCTTTTGTAGGTGAGGTCGACCAGTTCGAGCACTTCTTCGCAGATTTTGCGACGCTGGGGGCCTTTGATGCGATAGGCGGCCGCGAAGAATTCGAGGTACTCGATGACCTTCATGTCGTCGTAAACGCCGAAGAAGTCGGGCATGTAGCCGATCAGTCGGCGGATCTCTTTGGGCTTGGTATAGATGCTGTGCCCGGCGACGTAGGCTTCGCCCCGCGATGGGTTGAGCAGCGTTGCGAGAATTCGCATGGTCGTCGTCTTACCGGCACCGTTGGGGCCGATGAAGCCAAAGACGTCGCCCCGCTCGAGCTGGAGGTTGATGTCTTTGATCGCGTAGAGGTCGCCATACGTTTTTGTGAGATTGCGAGTTTCGATCATCGAGAAGGTGGGAGTCGGGGGACAGGGGCCGGGGGTCGGGGGTCGGGGGTCGGGGTGCGAAGGGGAAAGCTGACTGCTCCTCAGGCCAACCCTGCTGCGCGTTGTGAGCAAGGCACCCACTACAACAGTCATTTTTCTTCGCTGGCGACGGGTAACAGGAAACGGTAGTAAGTGAGCGATGTGCCTTGTTTGCCTGCGGCATTTTCGAGTGGGTTGCCCCGGTCGAGCAGTCGGCTACGGCTTTCGTCGAGGCGGCAGACGAGCATCGCAGTTCGCTCGTCGAGACTGTGGCTGAGGTCGATGAAGTGTTGGTAGCGATTGAGCTGGGCCGTGAGTTTGTCGGCACCGAAGTGCTTGGCGAACATCATCAGCGAAACGGTTTTGCTGGCTTCGAGGTTGGCGGCAATTTGTCGTCGCTGGTATTCGTTGAGGTCGTCGGATTCGAAACCGAACTCAGTGCGGTTGAACGTGTTCACCGAAATCGGATCGGCGAGCAATTTGATGTCGATTGTTTCGGCCGTCTTAATCTGGGGAACGGTCCAAATCCATTCGCCGTAGATGAGGTACGAAGCGGAGAAGTGAGTGGACGTCTCGTTGCTGAACGAGCCGGTGAGCCGACTGCGACTCGACTCGGTGAGGTCGCTGGCGATGGAACTGTCGACTTCGCATCGCCAACGGGCGACGCTGGTGCGGGTCGACCAGATTTGGATTGGCCGGTCGCTCATCAGGTCCCGATTTTCGCTAATGAAGTACGACGGGCTTCGCGACATGGGAGTGGCATTCGTCCCCATCCGCCCGAGCCCCGAGCCAGTTTGGCCGAGCCAAGCGAGCGCCGTTTCGTCGGCTGTGACCGGTTGACCATCGACGCCAGCGGTAGCGAGTGTGAGGTTGTATCGTTTTGGCTGAGGGCTAAACAAGTGATGCCACAAAGTACCGCGAGCGATGCCGGTCTCGGTGTCGACATCAACGACTTCGATTTGATTGACGATCTGGTCGTCGCCCTTCAGATAGTTCGCGAGCCAATAAGCACCGATGCAAGTCGCGACAATCATCGTAGGAAATGTGATCCAGGTCGCTTCCATTCGTTTGAACACGTTCTTGACGAGCCAATAGTCGAACGGACCGATCAGCAGAATATAGAGGAACACGAGCCCCGCGATGGCGAGAAACGGCGGTGTGCGAATGCCGGCCTGTTCGAGCTGGTTGTCGAGTTTGCTGCGAAGTTGGTCGGCGAGTTCGTTGGAATGGCCGTAATAGCCATTGCCGTTTTCGTCGAGCTTTGGACTTTCGGCCGTGCCGGTGAGCAGCTTTCGTAAGAGCCGCCCCCGATCTTTCCAACTCCGCAATGGCTGGGTATTGAGGTCACAAGCGAGCAGCGTCACCCGGCCGAGCGCCAAGCGATTGGTGACAACGAGCGGCATGTCGGTCGGCGACTCGCCAGCGTGGACAAGAATTTCTCCCTCGACATCGCTGATTCTGGCGACCGTGATTTGGGTGCTCCCCCGCGGGCCAATTGGTGCCCGGCCACTGGCGAATTGTTCGAGTGGTGTCGGGTTGTCGAGCGTGGTGCTGCCGCCGACGTTGGCCTTCACAAAGCCAGCCAACGCACCATCGTCGGCGAACAACACATCCGCATTCTCGCCACACGAAATCAACAGCTTACCCCCCTGCTCGACCCACTCGCGGAGGGCAACCAACCGAGCATCGCTCGGCCTCAGCAGATTTAGCGGCGAATCACCCGCCGTAACGACCACCACCGTATCGATTGACTCATAGCCGAGCGCGTCGCGGGGTAGCTTCGCGACGTCGGCCACGGTGGTGACGACCGTTGCCACTTCCTGGTCCTGTTGTTCGCCAGCGAAAGCTTCTTCGCTGCCACTCTGGGTAGGGGCGATTTCAATGAGGTGACGCGTGGTCGCCGCCATGCCTCCGCGGATGAGCCGCTCGGGTTTGGGGGTCGAAGTTGTTAATTCAATTTGCTGTTCGCGAGGCATTCCATCGCCACGCAGCGAAACTTGCAGGGGCGCTTCGGACTGACCAACACGAATGAGTAGTTCTAAGTCCTTGGTATCGCCCGGCATCACGGCAAGCAGAGGTTGCGTCGACGACACGAATTGCACACCAAGCCCGTCGCTGTCGGGGGCGACGACACTCACCACCAAGCTGGCCGGTTTGTCGCCTCCGGCGATCGTCACACGCATCGGCACCCAACAGCCGAGCCGATAGTAGCCGTTGAAGCCGACTTCGCAGTTGACGATTTTTGGTGACTGCGAACCTGCCGACTGCGAACCTGCCGACTGAGCGAGGCAAGTTGTGGGCCAAAACGTTGCCAAACACGCAATCACCGAGGCGAAACTCGCCAAGAGTTGCGGCGGGCACCAGGCGGTGAATGGTTTGCGACGAATCAAAATGCAATCGTTGTCTGGTGAGGAATTGTCGTAGCGAGACTCGCAGTCTACACGCTCGCCGACGGCGCGTCATGCGAGGCTTATGGTTTTTCGCTATCGTCGCACTGGCACACAAACCGGCGGCAGCCGGGACAGCCCGAGCCGTATTTGTGCATGAGAGCCTCGGTCAAATCGACTCCGGCGACGTTCGCAATCGTGGTGAGCCACGCCAAGACATCGGCAAACTCGCCGAGCCGCTCTTCGTGGGTGCCATCGCGGAGCGCCGAGGCGAGCTCGCCGACCTCTTCGATGAGCCACATGAACGTACCGTCGATGCCGCGCGTCTCATCTTTATCGAAATACATTTCGCGGATGAGTTGCTGGAAGTCAGCGAACGAAAGGGGGGCGCCGGGGTGGTTCATCATGATGGGTTAAGAGTCGCGAGTTGGAGAGGACAAAGACGAAAGTCGAGGGGAGAGAGCGATGCCCGGATTATCGCAACGTTTTGCTCGCGACGGTAGAACCGCAACACGATTAGCCAGTTCATCGACGAACACGTCGGTGCCGCAGCGAAGTCGCCTGGCGTATCGGGCGAAGTGGCCAAAAATCGTTGTCGAAAAGTCGCTGCCGGTCTGCTAGAACAGGGGAAACCGCACTGGCGGCGTCACAACGAATTTCGGGCAAAGCGATCCCCTTTCCGCCATCAGTTCTCAGCCACGACGAGCGACTTCGTCGCCATTGCTTTCGTGAAGCGACATGGCTCGCCGATAGCTGACCCCCGGCAATTGGCTTCGCATGCCAATCGCTTTGCAGAAATTACCCCGACCACCCAAGTCAAAACCAAAGTGTCGCTTTTCGCGAAGGAAAAGCGACAAAATTAGCCGATTGAATCTCCTCGCGTTTTGCAAAATCGCTGCAAAAAAACGGTTTGTTGAAATCGGAAACGACAGAGTGAGGGGAATAAAGTCGCATGAAATCGTGTTTTGCGACAAATTGGAACAAATGCGACAAAACCGACCGGCGACCTCGCACGTCGCCATCGACGCGAAAACCCCGCGACAACGGTTGTTGTCGCGGGGTTCCTCAGCAAGGCGCCGCCCGGATTCGAACCGGGGATGTCGGATTTGCAATCCGATGCCTTAGCCACTTGGCCACGGCGCCGCAAGAGTTTGTCGCAACACTGCCCGGCGGGCGATATCGCTAAATGTTAATATCGACCATTGGGGAGCTTCTCTTTCGTAAAAAGCTACGCAACCGGTACGGACCAGTCAAGATCGGGCCGCTTCACCCCTGAATGCTCAACGACACTGCGCGTGGTTTCGTTGATGGGGGCGACTTCCGTGCTAGCGTGGGCCCAATACGCAAAGCGATTTGAGACGCAATGGGAAGGTCGACCGCTGCGATGATGAATGCTAATTCGCTCGAAACGAGAGCGAACGACTGCGGTAGACGGCACGGTTTCGCGATTGGTATGGAAGCCACCCGAGCAGTCAACTATAAGCCTTCGACAATCCCGCACAGTCGGAGGCCGACTTTGTTCTCATACGCATTACTACTGAATTTCGTCGCGGCTTTCGTTACTGACGACGTTCGTGCGCAGTCGCCCACGCTCCGTGGGCCGGGGCGAATGCAGGAATCGGTCAGCGACACCACCGAGTTGGCGCTGCCAGTTTCGGACTCCTTTTCGTTACCCCGTTCGGCCAGCGAGGTGCTGGCCGCAGTGCCGCCGCCGGTCGCGCGTTTGCAATCGCCCGATGTTGCCGGCCCCGAATCCGAAGCACCGAAAATGGTCGAAGAACCGCCGAGCGAAGGACGACGACTGGTGCGACGCAATGGACAGAAGGTAGAGGGAAGCGGGCAGCAGGCCCAGAGGAGCGGTATGTTCGACGACTTCGCCACCGACCAACTGACAACGCTCGGCAGTGCATTGGCAGTGGTGCTGGGGCTGATGCTCATTTGCGTGTGGATCATGAAGCGAGCCGTTCCGAAGGGAGTTGGACTCGCACCGAGTGACGTTGCCCGCGTGATTGGCCGCGTGCCCCTCGCCGCCAAGCAACAGGCACAACTCGTCTACTTGGGCAACAAGATACTGTTCGTCTCGGTCACTCAAAGTGGGAGCGAGAAGCTCGGCGAAATTGACGACCCCAATGAGGTACAGCGCATCGTCGCCCTCTGCGGTCAAAAAGATTCAACCAGCGCGAAGGCAGCGTTTGACGATGTGTTTCGCAGCTTTGACAAGGAACGGGTCAGCGGATTCCTCGACGATGAAAAGTCGGGAGGCAAGCGATGAAACGGCCTCGCACGACGATTGCTCTCTTACTGGCCAGCGGTCTCGCGATGAGTTCGGTCGCGCTTGCGCAAGAGTCATCGAGTCTCGTCCCAGACATCGGTTCGCCAACCGATTGGACGAGCCCCGAGAAGCTCACGAGCACGCTGCAGATTATGTTGCTGCTGACCGTCGTCAGTATGGCACCGGCCATCTTGCTGATGACGACAAGCTTTGTTCGCATCGTCGTGGTGCTAGGCTTATTGCGGCAGGCCATTGGTACTCAACAACTGCCGCCGAGTCAGGTGATTACTTCGATCGCGCTCTTTATGACGCTGCTCTTGATGTCGCCCGTCTGGAAGCAAGGCTGGGACGACGGGATCAAACCCTACACCGACGGCCAGCTATCGATCGAAGAAGCCTTCACGCGAACCGTCGAACCAATGCGGCGGTTCATGGCTCACCAGATTCAGCGGACCAAGAACGACGACGACGTGTTCTTGTTCATGGGCTATATGCCAAGCGAGATCGACGCAGCGACCGGCGAACCGTTCGAGAACTATGCCTATTACGAACCGGCCGACGACGAACGCTTGGTCCCTTTGCAAGCGCTTATACCGGCCTTCATGCTCAGTGAACTGAAAACGGCATTCCTGATTGGCTTTCAGATTTATCTGCCGTTTGTGATTCTCGACATCGTGGTCGCCAGCATCACCATCTCGATGGGCATGTTGATGTTGCCCCCCGTCTTAATCTCGCTCCCCTTCAAACTGTTGTTGTTCGTCCTCGTCGACGGCTGGACCCTCATCGTTGGCATGTTGCTCGATAGCTTTGAAGTATTTTGGTGAGAATCAGAAGGCAGCACGCAGCGGGCAGCGGGCAGCGGGCAGTGTTTTTTGGCTTATCATTCCGCATTCATCATTCCGCATTCCGCATTTCCATTTATGTCTCCCGAAGATGCCATCGACATTAGCCGACAGGCGATGCTGGTCACGCTGCTGGTGGCGGGGCCGGTATTGCTAGCCGGAATGATCGTGGGCCTGTTGATCGGGCTGGTGCAGGCAATGACGCAGATTCAAGAACAGACGGTTGCGTTTGTGCCAAAGCTCGTCGCGATGGTGGCCGTGCTCGCAATTACGCTCCCTTGGGTGCTCACCAAGCTGGTCGAGTACTCGGTCGAACTCATTAGCGACATCCCTCGGTTCATGTAACTTATGCAATGGCTCGAAACCTTTCTGCTCGCCAAGGTAGCTGTGTTTGTGCTGATACTCACACGCATTGGGGCGCTCGTCTTCACCGCGCCGCTATGGCGAATGGAAACGGTACCCATGCAAGTCCGCGGGCTGCTGGCGGTGACGCTCTCTCTGCTCGTGATGCCGCTCTACGCTCACACGAACCTGATAGGTATGGACAATCTGTTCGCCTTCATGCACCTCGTCATCAACGAGATGTTGGTGGGACTGCTGATTGGCCTCGGCATGGCCATCTTGGTCGGCGGCATCGAAGTGGGCGGGCAAATTGTCAGCCAGTTGAGCGGGATGCAACTCGCTGAAGTCACCAACCCAACGTTCGATTCGGGTGTGTCGGTCTTCACTCAGCTTTATTACTACGTCACGATGGCCGTGTTCGTCATCATCGGTGGCCATCGCATGACGATGCAGGCGCTGCTCGAAACGTTTGAGTGGGCACCACCGGGCCAGGCCGCACTCGATAGCTCGTATCTCGAAACACTATTGGCCGTGCTCACACAGAGTTTTCAGCTCGGCATCCGCGCGGCGGCACCGCTAATGATCGCGCTGTCGGTTTCGACTCTGGTGTTGGGACTGATCAGCCGTACGATGCCGCAAATCAACGTGATCGCTGTCGGTTTTGGACTGAACAGCATCATTACCGTCAGTGGCATCCTGTTCACCATTGGCGGCTTCGCTTGGACATTCTGCGACCCAATGATCGAAACGCTCGAAGCCCTGCAAGGAGCGGTCGCCGCCAGCGGCGGCTGAAGCCGCCGGGAACGGGGGACGAGGACCGGGGGTCAGGAAAAGACCTTCGCTTCATCCTTCCCCGTCCCCTGACCCCCGTCCCCCCCTTCGACTATGGCTGAATCATCTGGTGAAAAACAATTCGACGCGACGCCCCACCGGCGACAACAAGCGCGCGAAAAGGGTCAGGTGGCGTTTAGCCAAGACCTAGGCTCCGCGCTCTTGCTGGTGGTGTCGGCAATGTTGCTGAAGTGGATGGCGGGGAGTGTGCTCAGCTATTCTCAGCAGTCGTTGGTCGAAGGGCTCGGCACGCTGCGGCCGCTCGACCCCGACACGCTGCTGGTGAGC
>JBGSRO010000163.1:0-7390 GCA_041737535.1 Pirellulales bacterium
GTCACCTGTCAAAGCGCGTCGCTCGCCGGTGACCGATTCGGGCAGTGACTTCAGCAACCGCTCATCACCAAGCACGACCGCCGCTTGCTCGATGCGACCACGCACCGCCATCGGCAAGGCATCGATGCCGTCGTCGCCGATACCGATGATCGCAATTTTTTCCATGACTCGCTCCACTCGTGGGTAAGCAAGTCTCGATTTTATCGGTCATGGGCCGAGGACGTTAGTCCCTGGCTCTTCGACTCGTGCCACTGATCGCAGAGCGATCAGCGACCATGCCTACGGAGTCGTAACCACTGTTGCTTCAAGCACTTTGGCGATGCGGGCCGAGGTTTCTTTCAGGTGCGAACGGGTGTACGTATCGAGCTTGCCTGATTTGTCGAGGTAATCGTCGATCTTGTCTCGCAGGCGACCCAGCTCACCATAGGCGACCGTCTCGCAGTCGGCCGGAGCAGCGGTGCGCCCGAGGCTCAAGTTTGATAACTGCTTGAGGTAACTCCGCTGCAAGTTGCGACGCAAACTCGACACGGCCGGGTCGCGGTTAGTGAACTTCCCGTCAACGACAGGCTCGAGGTCGCCGAAAATGGAGTCGGTCAGCCCCTCGATCAGTTCAACGGTCGTGAAAGCATCGTTATCGGCAGCGATCTTGAGTTCGGTATCGTGCAAGCGTTCGAGCGTGAGTGGCGAGAGCAACTGGCCGAGAATCCGCTCTTGCCACATCAAGATAACTGAGTGAGCCGGGTAATCGGGACGGTCGGGAACATCGCTCCCCCAATGGTCCCAGTGCGAAGCGGCCAAGTTGTTGTAGAGGTCGGCAGGGAAATTAAATGGCTCGTCGCTAAAGACTTGTTCTTCGAGCAGCGCGAGCGCCTCGCGCTGCCGCTTGGCGGAAACCACCTCGAACGGCGACTGTGCGTCTTTGTCTCCCTTGTGGCTACGATCGATATGAACGCCGCCGATGTACCGCGACGCCTGGAACATGGCCTTTCCGTGAGTACCCAGTAGAACTCCGAATGCTTGGCGAGCCTTTTGATAGCCCTCACCATCATCAGTCGCTTGCTCGACCACGCTCGGCATTGCCTCGGCGACAAGCTTCGCCCGCGAGCGCGCATACTCAATCAGGTTGTTGCTCATGTCGAAGCGAAAGCTGTGGGGATCGGGGTCGATACCGCGAGTGTCTTCGTCGGTCAAGAACGCAAGTTGCGGCTCGCCACTGCGGGCGGCGATCTTGTTTAATTCGGCGACTTCGCCTTCCGATGAGCTGGCCTTGATCGGCGTATACCCATACTCGATCGCCCAGTAGTCGTAAGGGCCAATCGTCGTGCTGTAGTAATCGCCCTGCTTCATGTCAGATGGAACCAAGTTGACCGGTGCATAGTCCATCACCGATGCCGTGAGGCCCGTCTTGCTTGTCTTCTCAACGTCTTGCATTTCTTCGATCGAATAGAGCGTGCTCGCAACGAAGTTATGTCGCAAGCCAAGCGTGTGGCCAACTTCGTGCATGGTCACTTCTTTGAGCCCCTGCATGATCAGTTGGTCGAGTTCTTGGGGGCTCCGCTTTCGGCCGGCCGCGATAGTGGCACCGAGTGCCAAGTTTCGCGACATGCCCCCGAGCAGGTTGCAGGAGCAATTCGAGTGACTTCGTTGGCGAGCCCACGGAGGCAAGTTCTGTTGAGCGGCGTGGTAGCCTTCGAGCGTGTTCGGTCCACCCGTGAGCGCTTCGATGCCTTTGGGAGTAAACGTCTCGTACTCTTGCTTCCAGAACTGGACGAAATCGGCATCGAAAATAATGTCGGCGTCGAGAATCTGACCGGTCGTCGGATTCACTCGCGAGGGGCCCATCGCAAAACCGGCACCCGAAGTGATCCAGCGAAACGTGTTGTAATTGACATCGCCCGGCTCCCAGGTGGCGTTGTCCGGCTGTTGGCGAACGTCGATCGCGTCGTAGTAGCCCGCCTTCTCGAAAGCCTTATTCCACTCGGCAATGCCATCGCGAATTGGTTTGCGATACTTAAACGGAATCGTTTTTTCGAGCCAAAAAACTATCGGCTCCTTCGGCGGCGACTTCTCGGCACCCGGTTCCGACTTCTCGAGGTTCCAGCGGTTGATGTATCTCACGAAGCGGTCTTCTTGCTCCGACTTCGAGAAGTCTTTCACGGCTGTCAAGAAGTATCCCACCCGGTCGTCGGCCAATCTCGGGCGGTAACTCGTCTTCGGAAGCTTACTGATGCTGTAGTGAACGTTAATTGTCGCCCCACGCGAGTCAGGGACCGTTTCGATGTAGCTCTTGCCGCTCGATGCATAAGTCGCCGCGACTTGCAGTTCGACGTTCTTGTCGAACCCTTTTACCTCGGCCCAGCTACTTTTGCTCGGCGAGAAAACAAAGCCCGGAAGCGCTTGGTCGATCTGTGGCAAGTCGCTCATGAAGACGGGGGTCACGTCGACAACTAACGAATTGCCCGGACCTTGGGTTGCGATTGGCAGGCTGAACAGCACACTGTCGGTATAGGCGAGCTTGACCGCTTTCTCGCTCGGACTGTCGCTCTCGGCCGTGAAGCGGATGTTGCGGCGGACGATTTGCAACCGGTCGCCCACTTTGCGAAACTGCCACACCCAATCGTCACCGAACCCCCAGCTATAACCACCCAGCAGCGGCTGCTGGCCGATCCCCTTCGCGATGGTGATGAGCACAAAGAAGTCGGTATTCAAATCGGTCGGCTTGAGTTCCGCGAGCAGCTTGGTGTCGTTGTAGTGAAGTGTCACGAGCCCATCGACACGCTTCATGTCTTTCAACACGGTCGAGTAGAGGGGATACTTGGGCTTCTCTGCTGGCTTGTCGCTGCTACCCGGCTCCGGCTTCTTTTCTTCTGTTTCCGCAGCGACGGAATTGTCGCCCATCGGCTTTTCGGACTCGGCAGTAACAACGTTCTCAACCTCATCGGCAATCGTCTGGTTACAGAAACACGTCACTGTGAATGTCAGTAACAGGACATTAAAAAGAGTGTAAAGCTTCATAAAACTTGACTCCAAAAGTCGCGGAAAGATAAATTGGCGGCAGTCACGCAACGGGTGGGATTGTAGCGGTCGCGCGAGCGGGAGGGTTCGCGTCGAGCCGACGCAGCTTTTGAATATACCGCAGCCTGCGTGCTTTGACACCCGAAATCTATGGACGCCACCCGACAAAATTTGGTCCGCGAGGTACTAGACACCCTATGGCCCGACATTTCGGACCGCTGCCAATCGGTACAACCGGTCGGGGGCGGGCTGAGCGATGGCCTCGTCTTTCGGGTTTCGGCAGGCAATGACTACCGTCTCGACGCACTACCCGACTCGTGGTCGCAGGCATCGATTGCCTTTGAAGCTTTCTTGCTGAGCCTAGCCGAAGCGAGGCAGCATCCGCTTGTTGCGAGCCGACACGGACGTTGTGGTCGGCCCTCGTTTCGCGGCTATCGGTGGCAACTGCAAACATGGCTCCCCGGCTCGACCGTCGCCGCCGACGATTGGAAAGCCGGCCATTCGTGCGCAGCGGCGTGGGGACTTGCGTCGCTCCACGAGTTGCACCCGAGTCGATGTAAAGATCGTTCCCTCGCTTTGCAACGCCGACTCCGCTTGCTCGAAGAACTGTTGAAAGCGCCAAGACCATTCGGCTATCGACGATTGCGAGTTGGCGAGAGCACGGTCGAACTTCCGACGCCCGGGGCGCTGATTGGCGTCGCCCGCGAGGCAATGGTTTTGGTTGACCTGGCCACCAATTTAGACTTACCAACGAATCACTGTTGGGGCGACGCATGGCGTGGCAATTTCCTGTTCGATGGAAACGAGGTAACAGGACTCATCGACTTCGCCGCTGCCACGATTGACACACCGTTGCTGGATGTGGCTCGATTGTCGGGCAGCATTCCCGGCACAGCCGTCGATCGACAAGTGGCTATCGACGCTTATTCACAGGTGCGTCCGCTTAGCGAAACCGATCGCCAAACCATCGCGGCATTCGACTTAAGTGGTGTTGTGTTGTCGCTAGCGAATTGGCTCCGCTGGTACGAAGTCGACCTGCCAGTCACAAAAACACCCGCCGCGGCCGAGCGCATTCAGCATCTGGTAACCCGAATATTAGAAATCGAGGCGAGCCGGTGACGTCAGTCACCGGAGCTTCTCAGCTATTCGATTTCACCGGCGACTGACATCACCCGCTCGCCTAATTTGCCGCTTTCGCTTGACATAAACCGTTCGCCAGTATGCAATAATGGAAAGTAACCCACAGCAGCATTGGGGGCAATGCGGCTGCTCGTCTGATGGTAGGTAACACGTGTTCAATCTAAAAGTCGCCCGATCTTCTCGCCCCTACCGTTCGCGGCATGGTCTCACGCTGGTCGAAATGCTAATCGCGGTCGCCCTGACGCTGGTGCTCATGGGGACCGTCGCCAGTATTTTCGCCAGCGTTTCGGGGAGCATCGCCAATCGCCGCAGTGCCATTGAGATGAACACCCAACTGGCCCACGTTCGCAATGTGCTGGCGAGCGACCTGCGCGGGGCGACGTGCACCACGCTCCCCTGGCAACGACCCGAAGCGAGTCAGGGTTATCTTGAAATTGTCGAAGGGCTCTACTGTGACTTTTATCCGTCGGCATTGACTGACGAAGACCCAAACAACATTGCCGACCCAGGCAATGGCGAACTCGTCGTCGGTTCGTCGACAGTTCCGACAGGTTTGCAGCCCGGCAGTGAAATCAGAGGTGGCTACGTCCAAAACTTTGGGGAACCCACCGCTACCGCCAGCAATGGGCTGGGCGATTACGACGATATTCTCGCGTTCACCTCGCGTAACGAAAGCGAGCCGTTCGTTGGCCGCGTGCCGCAAGGCAACGTCGACGCGAACAACCGCAGCCAAGTCGATTTCGGTGGGTGGGGTTACAATACGCTGCAATCGCCGCTGGCCGAAGTCGTCTGGTTCGCCGTTGAGAATCCTCCCTACGACACGGGGGGTCTCATGGGCGAAGCGGGTTTTCGCACTGTTTATCGCCGCGCGCTGCTCGTCGCGCCGTGGCTCGACTACGGTTATTCCGACTTTTCTGCGAACGGCGGTACCGCTTCGCGGCCCGGCGTGTTGCGGATTCTCGATGGACAAAACGACCCGAATGAAATCGACGAAGCCGCTGCCGCGCTGGTCGCCTTTCAGGAACGATATGACATTTCGGCACATGTCGAGTTCGATCTCACGATTGGTGGCGGCACGTGGGTGATTAAGGCCAACACGCTGGCCGACCTCACCAAACGCGAGCATCGTTACGAGCACCACGGCCACGTCGTCAGTGGCGGTAACGATGGCAAGACGTTTCCGTTTAACATGATGTCGGCCGGAACGAATGTGCCCGCGTCGGCGATCACCATCGTCGCCGACGACACGGTGAGTCTCCCCGGTACCGATGCCAACATCGTCCCGCTGCGCGATGGGCAAACGGTCCAGCAATTCACAATTCGCAATGGCGGAAAAGGTTACGTCGGCCGACCTTTTGCACACACCCAAGGCGACGCCACCGCCCGTGTGATGGTCGACGAAGGGGGTGTGATTCGCTACGCCACCACCGGACTTGTGCCGATGGGCCAAGTCGGCCCTCGCCAATCGCGTCGGGGCGAAGACCTGATGCTCAGTCAAGCTCTTGCGTTCGATGTGCAGGTCTACGACCCCGAGGCACCGGTTTTTGTCTACGATCCAACCGGGACTACTGTTTCGCCGAGTGACGCTGGCTGGCGAATCGCGGCACTCAATCTGAATCGAGCGACCCAAGTCTCTTCGGGTGCTTACGTCGATCTAGGCTATGCGCCGCTGCACGCTAACATTGCTCGTCGCTTGACGGGCAACAATGTGAGCATTCCCGCCATATCGATCCTCTCGGGATTGCCAAACAGTCGTAGCAAACTGGGCGACGGACGCTTGACCCGGGTCTACGACACTTGGAGCCTGCACTACGAAAACAACGGCATCGACGAAGATGGCGACGGTTTGGTCGACGAGGGGACCAATGGTTTCGACGACCCGGGAAGCTATAGCGACAACGGCAATCCACTCCGGCTCGGTGTCGATGACCGGGGCGAATACGAAACGGCTCCCCCCTACAACACCCCGCTTCGCGCTGTGCAAGTTCGCCTGCGAGTCTACGAACCCGACAGCGGCCAGATTCGCGAAGTCACCGTCCGCCAGCACTTTGTGCCGGAGTAAAGTGTCGTGGTTCGCTCCGCGAACCAACGTTTGATCGCGGTGCGATCAACGACAATGCCCATGAATCACGTCATACGCCTGCGCGGACCCTGGCAATTCGAGGTCATCGAGTCTCGCAGCGAAATGCCAACAGCGACCAGTGGCAAGCAAACGATGCCGGGCGACTGGTCAACCACTCTCGGCCCCGACTTTCGTGGCACAGTAGCCTACCGTCGCGTGTTTCATCGACCAACGGGGCTTGAACCTGAGCAGGGGGTTTGGATAGTGATCGAGCCGCTCGCCGGCACGGCCGATGTGACGTTAAACCAAACCTCGCTCGGCACGCTTGAATCGACCGGCGGGCGATTCGCCATCGAGTCGATACTCGCCGACGACAATCGGCTCGAAATTGTTGTCACCCATCACGACGATGGGCCAGGGGGGCTGACAGGGCTCGTTTCGCTCGAAATCCAAACCGTATGGCCAAGGCCGATGGATTGAACCGCAGAGGACGCCAAGAGCGCGGAGAAGATCCAGTATTGCAGATTAACTGGACTGATTATTCACGCTACAACAAGCAATCATTCGCCTTGGGAATCGACGCAACAATTTCGCCGCAGCGCACTCCGCGCTCTTGGCGTCCTCTGCGGTTCGAAGAAACCGAGCCTTGCTGCGAACCGGCTGTAAGGTGAAAATCTCCGGTTTCGGGTTTCGCCAAAAATACGGGAACCGTGTGATGCCGAGTTGTGTGCTTGCTTATTCGGGTGGTCTCGATACGTCGGTCATTTTGGGCTGGCTTCAGGACGAGGGGTACGAGGTGCATTGCCTGTACGTCGACCTCGGTCAGCCGTGTGAAGACCGCGATGCGATCATGAAAAAGGCCCGCGACAATGGGGCCAAGAGCGCCAAGCTGGTCGACGTTCGCGAAGAACTGTGCCGCGATTTTGCCTTCCCTGTGTTGCAGTGGCAAGCGAAGTACGAGGGCATTTACCTGCTCGGCACTTCGATCGCCCGGCCGCTGATCAGCAAGGCGTGTTTGCAGTATGCCCGCGAAGTCGGTGCCGAGGCGTTCGCCCACGGCGCCACCGGCAAGGGGAACGACCAATGTCGGTTTCAACTCGCAGCCGAGGCGCTTGATCCGAGCGTCAAGACAATCGCACCGTGGCGGATGAAAAAATTCCGTGACCAGTTTCC
>JBGSRO010000220.1:0-23080 GCA_041737535.1 Pirellulales bacterium
TTCGGCTTTGCCGCTGCGCCTGCCGGCGTTTCGTCGCCTGGTTGCCGCTCGCCGTCGGCGTTTTCGGGGGCGACATCCGACGATCTCTGCGTTGAATTCTTCCGCTCTTCGTCGCTCAAGTGGCGGCGGATCTTGTCGATGGCACTGGCATCGTCGCTACCGTCAGAGGCGACTGGTTTCGATGGCTGCGAAGCATCGCCGCCACCCTGGCCACCTTGGCCAGGATTCGCCGACGGGTCGCCCGATTGATTGCCGTTGGGTTCGCCCGGTTGGTCGCCCCCCTGCCCTTCGCTTTGGTTTTGATTTGTCTTGCCGGGATTGTCTTGCGATTGCTGGCCGCTGCCGTTTTGGCCCGGTTGCTGTTCACCGGTTTGGTTGCCGTCGGAGTTTCCTTGCTGGCCTCCCGAGTTGCCTTGCTCGCCCCCTTCGCCACCCTTTTCCGACATGCCTTGCTCGGCTCCGCCTTCTGGGGATTGTTCGCCAGGATTTTGATCGCCACTTTCGCCTTGGTTTCCGTCTTGCGAGGACTCACCGGCGCCGCCCGCGCCCCCTTCATTGCCCGGCTGGCCTTCGGCATTTTCTCTATCGGCGCTGACTCCATCGGCGTTGTCACCAGCTTGGCCGCCTTCGTTTGCCTGATCACCCGCCTGATCGCCCGATGGGCCCGGCTGACCTTCGCCACCCCCCTCATTCCCTGTCTGGCCTTCGTTTGGCTGGCCTTCGTTTGGTTGGCCTTCGCCGTTTTGCGGATCCCCTTGGCCTGGTTCACCCTGCTGCGGATCACCTTGCTTGGGATTGCCTTGCTGTTGCTGTTCGCCGTTGGCAGGGCCAATCACGCGCAGCTCTTGCCGGTCGGTTTCGCTAGTGTTCGCGTTGGGTGTGCGATTGTCGTCGGCGATGGCCCAGTAGTTCACAACGTCGCCCGACTTGAGGGCAAGCTCCGCCGGAGTGAAGGTAAACTCTTGGTTAAATCGACCACGATGCGCGCGTTCGATCATCTCGTGCGGATCAATCTCGGTGCCGTCGGCTTTTACCATCCGCACCGCGACGCGGCTGAGTGCGAAGTCAGGATCGCGGCCTTCGACGCCAATGGTCACCTGTTCGTCGGCGGCAACTTCGATGATCTTTGCCTCAGGTGCAGTCAATTCAATTTCTGGTGGCAAGTCGGCGATGACTTCCATCGAATGCACCGGGGGTTGCCGGTTGGTGGCACCAGCGACGGTTTTCAACCTTAGCGTGTAGCTTTTTGGCGGCGGTGTGCCATCGCTCGGTAGTTCCATCACGAAGCTCGCCGTCGCGCGGGTGCCATCGACTTGCATCGACAGATCGTTGCGACCGTCGGCGGCGAAGTCGATGTGAGCCGTAGCGATTTCGCTGTTGGCCTCGGCCGTGATGCGCACCTGGGTTCCTTCGACGGCGCGCAAGTCGGCGAGACCTTCGACGGTGCGATCGACGTAACCTGTGTAGGCGGGGAAATCGTAGTCGACTGTTGTCACGCGTAGCGTCGGCGCGGGGTCGACGATCACCGAGAAGCCCGTTGATTCGGCATCGCCCGCCGCGATCCGATAGCCGAAACTCTGTTGCAAACCGAGTAGTGCATCGGCTCCGTCGCTGGGTAGTAGAGCGGTGAAATTCCCGTCGTCGCCGGCGTGCATCGGTACTCGATAGGAGTCGCCACTCTCGGGAAGAATAATTAGCTCGACCGATTCGTTGGCGGCGAGCTTAGTGACGCTAGCCGAAACTTCGAGTTGGTCCCCCTGAACGAGTTGCGCGTCGCCCGGCGCGATGCGCGTGATCTGCACCCGGCTTGGCGCAGCGATGTCGGCCCAGGGCAACAGCACTCGCGCCGCCGAAGTCATCAGGCTCTTGGGCGAAACGACCGTGTACATGACCGCGATCAGCATTAAAGCGGCTAGCACCGAACCGGCGCGAATCAGCGAACTGCGATCGATCGCCGTTTCGATGTCGCGGGCCGAGAGACTGCGGGCCGCTTGTTCTTCGACCGCTTCGAGCACAGCGCGCGGCATCGGCGATGTTTGGGAGCGGAGTTGCAGAAAACTGAGTAGGCTGTTTTTGAGCGATGGGTTCTCGCGTTCGATCGTGTCGGCAGCGAACGCCGGGTTGATCTTATGCAGCACAAGCGGAGCGACGCGTCGCCACAGGTAGGCCAACAAGAAAGCTGCAAACACAACGAGCAAAATCGCGCGCAGCGCGGTCGGCATACCGTGGCTGAACAGCCAATGTTCGATCACCGCCGTCGTGAGCAAGTAGCCCAGCGACATGACGGCCAGAATGACGAGTGTCGAAGCCAAATCGACGAGTTTGAGCCCCCGCCGAGTTGACTCGATTCGGGCATCGATCAGCCGCTGGTGCTCGAGCGACTCTTGGCTGATGGAGCGAGAATTGGCCGGCGAAGGTATGGTGACAGTAGACATGAGTGCCGTTGATTTGATGGATTACAAGCGCAATCGTGATTGCTGCCGAGCGTGATGGAGTGGGTGGTCTTGCTCTTTGACGTTCTCCTATTATACGGTGTTCCCTCAGATGGGGACCCAAATTGCCAATCATGCTGCTTATATGCCCAACGCCGACGATTTTTACGAGCTGGTGAGTGGCCGCAAGCGGGGGATTGTCGCAGCGTTCGTCCGAGGGTTATTCGCGGTCGGCGAGATCCCTTATTCCGCCGCCGTTTGGTGGCGGAACCGGGGATACGACCGGGGGAGTCGCGAGATTCACACGGTTGAAGTCCCCGTCGTCAGCGTCGGTAACCTGACGGTCGGCGGTACTGGCAAGACGCCGATGGTGAAATGGATCGCCCGCTACCTTCGCAAGCGGGACTTGCGGGTGTCGATCGTGAGCCGCGGCTATGGAGCTGAAAACGCCGGAGCGAACGACGAAGCGCTCGAACTCGAACTCGCGCTCCCCGATGTGCCGCATGTGCAAAACCCCGATCGGGTCGCGGCCGCGAAGCTCGCGATCGACGAGCTAGCGACGCAGCTAGTTTTACTCGACGACGGTTTTCAGCACCGCAGGCTTGGTCGCGATCTCGACATTGTGCTCATCGACGCCACACAACCGTTTGGCTACGACCACTTGTTACCGCGCGGGACGCTTCGCGAATCGCTCGCTGGCCTGAAGCGTGCCGACCTGGTTTGCTTGACTCGTGCCGATGCGGTCACCGATCTCACGCGCGAGGAGATTCGTCGGCGCGTACTTCGCTACAATCCCGAACTGCTGTGGTGCGAAGCATCGCACGTCGCCACGACACTGGTCAACAGCAGCGGCAGCGAGCGACCGCTTGCGGAACTCGTCGGCCAACGAGTGGTCGCGTTCAGCGGCATCGGCAACCCGGCGGCGTTCGCGCGGACAGTCGCTAGCACTGGGGCAGAAGTCGCGGCCACGAAAAAATTCGCCGACCACCACTCGTATGGCCGCAACGACATCGACGAGCTAGCGTCACTGGCGATGTCGTGTGAAGCAGATTGGCTTGTTTGCACTCAGAAAGATCTTGTCAAGATCGGCGTCGATACGCTGCTCGGCCGAGCGCTGTGGGCGATTGCGATTGAGATGGAGGTGAGCGTCGGGCGTGAGTTGCTGGAGGCTCGCCTTGGGGAGTGCGTCAAACAGACGAACGGCGATGCGTAGCAGGCATCTCCGCAGGTGCGGGACGTTTCGCCTGCTATGTGCAAACTTCAATCACGTTGTGCAACACTTCGTCTTCGATCACGCCTTGGGCGGCGTGTTGGGCGAGTTGCTTAGAGTGATAAGTCTGACATTTGCCGCGTAAGGTGATAACTTCGCCATCGAAGGCGACGTGCAGTTCGCGGATTCGGCCACCGAGCCGCTCGCGGATGCGGCTCTCGATTTCGTGCGACATTTCCATTGGGTCGCGCTCATTAGCGGGTGCGAATTCGTAGTCTTCGACAACTGCAAATGGCTCGAACCATTCGTCTTTCAATGAGGCGGGACGGCTCATCGTTTCGCTCCTTCTTAGTTTAGCGAGTCAGACCAGAAATCCGCCGCTAGAAAATCCGTTGACGAATTGTCGGTGTCGCACAATTAACTCAAGACGTCTGCAACTCGCATACCGCCAATCTAGCGCTTCGCCAAACGGGTAGTCAACAGCAATCGGGCTGTTTTGCAAAAAGTTAACAGAAAATCAATTCACCCTTCGGCCTACCCCGCGCGCGGATGGGCTTTTTCGTAAGCGGCACGCAACGTGCTGGTCGAAACGTGCGTGTAAATCTGGGTCGTCACCAGACTTTTGTGGCCGAGCAGTTCTTGCACGCTGCGGATGTCGGCTCCGCGGTCGAGCAGGTGGGTTGCGAAGCTGTGCCGTAGGGTGTGGGGCGAGGTGCGACCGTCGAGTCCGGTCGCGAGAATGTATTTTTCGAGCATCCGGCCGACGCTGCGCGTTGTTAGCCGGGTGCCGAACTTATTAGTGAAGATCGGTGCTGCTGGTCCCGCCTTTTCGCGGGGCGAGAGCGTTCGCCTGGCGAGCCATGCCCGCATTGCTTCGCTGGCGTAAGAACCAATCGGGGCAAGCCGCTCGCGGCGGCCTTTTCCCCGGACGCGGACAATACCCTGTGCCAGATCGAGATCGCCGTCGCTGATGGAGACGACTTCACTCACGCGGAGCCCGGCCGAATAGAGCGTTTCTAGTATTGCCCGATCGCGAATGCCGGCCGCCGACTTAAGTTTTGGCGCGGCGAGCAGTTTACCGATCTCATCGGTCGTCAAGAAATGGGGTAGCTTTTGGCTCTTGCGAGGGTTGCGAATCGCAGCAGCCGGGTTGGTGGTCATCCACCCTTCGCGTTGCCCATAGCGAAAAAAGCTCCGCAGCGAGGCCATCCGCCGCGCGATACTGCTCTTGGCGTAACCGGCATCGCCGAGCGCGGCCACAAAGCCACGCAGTTCCGCAATCGTGATCGACTCGGGTGCTGGCGCGCTCCCCGATTCGTCGGCCAAGTATTCGGCCAATGCCATCAAATCTTCGCGATAGCCTTTGATAGTGTGCGCGCTGGCATTTCGCTCGACGGTCAGGTATCGCAAGAATTGGGCGATCTGTCGCTGCATAACGAAGTTGCGTTTCACAAAAAAAACTGGTTCGTGCGCGGGTCGCCCGACCAGTCGTTAAACGTCGTCAACATCGCTCGCTTGCGACGCACCTATGCGATTGCCCTGACGCCCTCGAGCCTCGCTACGGATTCGCTTGCCGAGTACTGCGGCGTCGTACCACGAGAAGCTTAGTTCGGGATTTGCAGCATAGCGGCCCAGCGTCCGCAGCGTTTCGGCCTGCTGAGTGTCGTCGTACAGGAAAACATAACGCTCGCACCCTTTAATGAGCGCAAGCACATTGATGTCGTCGTTCATCGAAGCGCCTCCATGCGAACTATGGCGGGGGCGACACATCGCGGGTGGGCGAAACCGAGCGGGCTAGCACCGGTGCGAATGTGTCGGAGGTTGCGCGTTTGCAACCTGATCTTCAATCGCTTATCGGTTGTCTGACCATCGTTGCACTACTCGCGTTTCTGTCGCGCCACCACGCGCTTCGAGCATCTGCGAGATGTGGTAATGGCAGCTAAAGCGAATGAAGTCGTCACTCCGTTCTAGATAGCTCCGCCAGCCACCGAAGCGAGCGTCGTCACGAAAGTCGACGTAGGCCGCAAGCGCCGAAGTAAACTCAGGATCGTTGCCACGAAAGATTCGCGTATGCGTCATAACCGGCCCGGGGTTGTCGACGCACGGCGGTCGCACTGGACTTGGGCCAGGAGGCACGAAGCCGGCCGCATCGGGCCACTGAGTCGGCGTTTCACCAACAAAATATTTGGCACCCGTCGTATCGATTTGCGCGGACGTAGCGGTTACGCGATCACCCACTGGATTGCTATCTCCACTCGTGTCGAGCGGTGGTGGCAATGCTTCGATGGTGTTGTCTTGCTCAGCATCGTCAAGGACATCCGCGTCATCGGCGTTGGGCGTTTCCGTTTCGAAGGAATCGCCGGGAACATCGCGGCCATCAGATCCGCCCTCAGCTTCAATGACTGTCGTTGGCAGCGGCGCACGCTGTCGCTGTATTGGCGGCCCACTTGGCGTCGCTGAATCGTCAAACTGATGTGGCTGCAACAGCGATTCATCGCTACAAACGGGCGACTGCGTTTCGAGCTGCGCTTTCGCGAGCGCTAGCTCGGCTTCGAATGCGACCGTCTCCGAAATGTATTCTTCTTCGGGCGTTCCCCACGGGAGCCCGTAGCCGGCTGGGATTTCGTGGAATCCCGAATTGGTCGAGTACCACTCGACGTGGATGCCACACCGCTGAGGATAATAGGGCGAGAAGTCGGTCACCGCACCAATCACCACGGCGTCGACTCCGAGCACGCGACCGAGGCGGCGAATTTCGTCGGCAGCCGTGGCGGGGTCGGAAAGCGATATCCGGTTTTGGATGAGTGCCTCTTCGACGACACCGACAGGCACAACCTCAAAACCGGGAATACCTTGTAGCTCGCCAAAGTAAGCGAGCGCGAATTCGCGGCCATCGACCGTCGACTCGTCGCTCTGGTTGAAGAATGGCACCACCGCCACGCGGCTGAGCTGCGGAAACGGGTTGTGTAAAACGGGCATCGACGAGACTTCGGGGCAGACTATCGCGCAGCCCGGGAGGCAGCAAAGTGCCAACAGGGAAACAGCAAGAGTGCCCGAAATGCGATTCGTCATGCCGAATGTAGAACGTCGCAGCAGGCCCCCCTGCTAGCAACTGGAGCCAAACGCTCACGCTCCACAAACGTCATCGGCCCGGGCGACAAACTGACTTAAAGAATGTCCCGAAAAAAGAGAGTGCCAAAAAAAAGAGTGGGAGGGCAAGGCCTGGAGAGTTGACTTGGCGGCAACCTTGCCCTCCCGGGGCACAGCGGACACTTCGCTAAACGGGAGGCGACGCAGAGTTTGGACACTCGATACGCCGTTGTGTTGTAGTTCTTATCCTAAAAGACAAATGCCTATAATTCGTGAAGCCGAAGTTAATTTCTGAATAAAGCCTTCGGCATCGCTTATCAAAGAGGCATCACCTTCTCATGCCACGAAGGATAGCAACCACCGTGCCAGCGGTCGGCGATCAACACGGGACAATTCAGTCAAAATCCAAGAATCATTGGAATTATTAGCTGTTTTCGCATCAATTAATTTCCAAAAATTCCCCAAAGTGCGCGAAGGCGCAGCTATGTCTCGCAATGATCGCGTGCGATGAAGCATCCTTGTGGTGCAGCTTGTGCTCATGACTTAGGCAGCGATTCGGACACGTCACGGTTCGCTGCCAATGATTCCGCGCGCCGGTTGCTTGCCGAATCTGCGGGTTTTGGCAAAAAATTGGGGGGCTCATCACCTCCAGCTCGATAATTCTTGAAAAGCATCATCCGCAGGGCGGTCACATTCGCTAGCCGTGACCTACTTTTCAGAAAGCCCGCGAGACCTTCGCCGGTTTGTGTCCAATCGATAGCGAGTGGCAAATGCAATTCGGAATCTTTCTCGTCGATCGGCGAGTCATCTCAGCCGAGCAATTCGTCGAAGCGGTGCGGCAACAACTTCAGCATCGCGTCCCGTTGGGGCAACTCGCCATCGAAAATGGTATGTTAAGTGTTCGCGAGGTCTTCGAGGTATTGCGAGCCCAATCGCAAGCTGAAAACGAGCCGTTCGGCGAGACGGCCATTGACCGAGGGATGTTAACCAAAGCGGAAGTCGCCGAGTTACTACTTCTGCAGGCCGACCGTCGACCGGAACTTCCGGAGATACTCGTCGAGTTAGGATATCTGACCGATGAGCAATACAACGACGAAATGGCGGCTTTCCGTCGTAGCGTCGAACGTCGTGGGTCGGGTTCAAGCGAAACGGCTTTCACGAACCAGACCGCGTCAAAATCCGAATTGGTCGCTGTTTGCGTTTAATGACGTCAGTTGCGTGACGCCCTCCTCTTCCACGACCGGGTTGGTAAGAGCGCCGATGCCGTCGATTTCCACTGTTACGCTGTCGCCCGGTTGCAAGTAGACGGGCGGGTTGCGGGCGAAGCCAACGCCGTGCGGTGTGCCCGTAAAGATCGCCGTGCCGGGGAGCAGCGTCGTGCTGCCGCTGAGGAACTCGACCAAATCGGCGACCGAAAAAATCATGTCGGCCGTGGTCCAGTCTTGCAGCAACTCGCCATTGACGCGGGTTCGCAGGCTCAGATCTTGTGGATCGGGCAGTTCGTCGGCCGTGACGAGCACCGGCCCCAGCGGAGCAAACGTGTCGAACGTCTTGCCACGAATCCACTGACCGCCCCCCCCCTGCCGCTGCCAATCGCGGGCACTGATGTCGTTGCCGACCGTATAACCCAACACGAAGTCGAGCGCATTGCTGGCGGCGACGTTTTTACAATGGCGGCCGATGATGACCACCAGTTCGCACTCGTAATCGACCCGGTCGCTTCGCAAACGCCTTGGCAGCACAATCGGATCTCCCGGATTTTGCACAGCGGCTGTGCTTTTCATGAACACAACCGGATGCTCGGGCACCGGTTTGCCACCTTCTGCAGCGTGTTTGGCATAGTTGAGGCCGATGCAATAGATGTCACAGGGCACCAGCGGCGCAAGCTTCTTGGCGACATTCAGCGGCTCGCCCGTGTCGTGGGGCGAATCGAACAGCGACCCGGCCAGTCGAGTGACGCGGCCATCGTCGTGCAGCTTGCCAATTTGCTCATTGCCACTGGTGTCGATCAGTCGGGTGATTTTCATGTCGTGGTCGCTGCTGCTTGGGTTTTCGATTTAATCGGCTATCCCCCGATTTTACGGGACCCCGATATTTGTGGCGATTCCCCGTCGGATTCCTAGGGTAGAGTCTTCGGAGGTTTGGTAGACTAATGAATGTGGCAGCTATCCAATTCACTCCGGAAAGCGAGGCGTAGAATGTCTCTCGGACTTGGCAAGAAGGTAATCGTTCCCATCGACTTTGGCGATCTCACAGCAATGGCAATCGACGCGGGAGTTCACGCGGCCGACAGTTTCGACTCGGTGACGATCCTCAATGTGGCACCCGATCTGACAGTAATTGAACCGGGTGTCGCGTGGGGAGACGTGAGCGACGAGTCGCGTCGCGACGAGCTCGTGAAGATTTTCCGCGAGCGTTTTCCGCAGTACAGCGCCGCGCACTTCGAAGTGATATTCGGCGATGCGGGACACCAAATTGCCCGCTACGCCGAGCAACACGCTGCGACGCTTATCGTGATTCCGTCGCATGGGCGTACCGGCTTGTCGCACCTATTGATTGGTTCGGTGGCCGAGCGCGTGGTGCGATTTGCCCATTGCCCAGTGTTGGTGTTGCGGGAATAGCCGATTGAGCTTTCAGTGATCGGCGATCAGCATAAACGGCGAAAACGTCACCGCAAGAGTTAGCAAAGCGAGCAATTCTCGTTGAGCGTCGACCGCTAAAAGCTGAATGCTCGCACTTGCCCGCTAGCCGTATTGCCCACGTTTGGCAAAATAGGGTTATGTTGCCATCAACGCCGACCTCGTGCCTCGAACTCCTGCAAGCGATGGTGGCGATTCCATCGGTTGTGCCGTATCACTCGAAGATCGCCGACTCTGAGCGTGAGGTTGGCGAATATGTGTCGAGCATTGCCCGCCAGTGGGGCTTTGCCGTTGATGAACTTCCGGTCGATGGGCACGCGCCCAACGTGCTCGTCCGCCTTGAGCTTGATGGCAAATTGCCTTGGCTACTGTTCGATAGCCACCTCGACACGGTCGGTGTTGAAGGAATGACAATCGACCCGTTCGCGGCCGTCGTTCGCGATGGTCGCGTTTGGGGGAGGGGTGTGGTCGACACCAAAGGAACAGGCGCGGCGATGCTGTGCGCGCTCAAACACTTTGCAAGCGAAGCCACCGCCGACCGAAATATTGCGATCGCCTTTACCGTCGCCGAAGAACATGTGCAGACCGGCGCGCGTGCGATGGCGAACCAACAACTTGCTCGCCTAGGAATCAAGCCTATCGGCGTCATCGTCGGCGAACCAACCGGCATGAATGTCGTCGGTGCGAGCGGTGGATTTTTGCGGTGGTACATCACCACGCGCGGCAAAGCGTTTCATAGCACGCGGCCCGATTTAGGCCATAATGCCGTGAGCGACATGGCGAGGCTCATCGCGCTCGTCGAAGAGCACTACATCGACCAGTTGTCGGCAACTGACCCGCTGGTCGGTCGCGGCGTCGCGTCGTTCACAACGTGTCGTGGTGGTATCGCAATGAACATCATCCCCGACCAGTGCGTCGCCACGCTCGATCGCCGGCTCGTGCCGGGCGAAGACGCCGCGGCCGACGACACGCGGTTGCGGCAGCTCTGCGACGAGTTCACTCAACAACTTGGTGCGACAATTGAAGTGAGTGAAGCTGAGTTCGCGCCGCCACTATCACCACTTGACGACTTGCTTTTCGCCCGCCACTGCCAAGCAATACTTGCCGTGAACGATATCAAGGCCGAAATCACCGGCGCGCTCTATACCAGCAACGCCAATCATTACGCGGCAGTCGGACTGCCGACCGTGGTACTCGGCCCGGGCGACATCGCCCAAGCCCACCAACCCGACGAATGGCTTGAACTGGCCGAACTCGACCGGGGCGTCGCGGCTTACTTGGCACTCATGCGCGAGCCACTGCCTGCGCACCAATCCTGAAAGCGAAGAAGTACCGCCGAGAGGAGTCGAACCTCCACGAGATTGCTCTCACATGGACCTGAACCATGCGCGTCTGCCAATTCCGCCACGGCGGCGTGTACTTCGCTCCGAACGATAGCCGAATTCGCAAGTCACTTTCAAGGGTCGGCGACTCTCCAAGGCTCGTGTCGGCTATCTTCAATCAATTTGAACCGCCAAGAACGCAAGGGGACGCAACGGATGCGACCAACGACTAAATTTCACTCGGTTCAATCTGACATAAGCTGTGTCGGCCGGCTAACAGTTTGCTCGTTTCGTTGCGCTCTTGGCGTCGTCCGCGGCGTTTAGTTCGTCAGTAACGCCGTAATTTTGGGTCGATCTCGACCGACCATTGGTCGATGCCGCCGGTCATGTTTTGAACGCCCGCGAATCCTTGTTGCCTAAGCCAGTTCGTCACTTGCGCGCTGCGGCCACCGTGATGACAGTGGACGACGATCGGACGTTCGCGATGGCGGTCGAGTTCTCCCGCCCGGGTGACCAGTTCGCTCATTGGCAGCAGCGTCGCACCCTCGATTGCCACAAGGTCATATTCCTCTTGCTCGCGGCAATCGAGCAGCAAGAAATCGCTGCCTGCGTCGAGTTTGGCTTTCGTTTCGGTGCAGGAAATGTCAAAAGGTAATTCACTCATCGTTGTCCGTCTTGTAAATGGAGGAGCCGCCGACTTTAGCCGTGCGTGAAGGCGGCATTAACTGCAGCTAGTTCCGTCGGCTCAAGTCGCGGCAAGATTGTTCGTACCATCCCAGTGCTGTTTCAAACCTGAATTGGTGGGTGCCACTGCTGGCTTGCCAGCAGTGTGGAGCAGGTACCAGGTGCCCACTGCCGGACAAGCCGGACAGTGGCACCCAACTGTCAAGTCAGCATTGAACGGCCACTAGCGACGCAGCACCGCCGGCATCGCTTCGATTCGGGCCGTAGCGACGTGCCGCTGCTGGTATTCTGGCATAAAACCCCGCGTGCCCGATACTCCCACTTTGCGCCCCAGCATTGGCTGCACATTCAGCGACGGGCTCGGAGTGACGAACGTTACGATGCGGCCCTCGTCGTCGACCAACGCATAGGGAGGCGCGCCGGCTCGTTTAGAAACGACCGGACGCAACACTCCAATGGCATCGAAGTTGCCCAACAGCGGATTTTTGTTCGCGGAGGTCGCTGCCGGTTCGAGTGGTGTGATCCCATCGTCGATTGCCGGCAGCATCGCTGGAATCTGCGAAGTCTGAGTTGCCGTCTGTGGCATTTCACGTGTTGCTTGATAGCCACGCTGGATCTTCGCGAAGCGATCGAGTCGCAGGGCGATGTCGCGCAGCACTTGTTGCTGCTCAGGATCACTGGTCAAGGCGAGCAGTCCAGCCACCTTTTGCTCTATGTCATCGAGCTTCCACACACTGACCGGCTCGCTGACCCGCATCGCGATGGCGACCTCGATGGCGTCAATCGTGTCGTCGATTGTGGTCGTCGAGGGAACGGCGGTGGTATCTGTCGCGGCTGTCGCGGCCGGATTTGGCGTGCTTGAAGGCGCGGCAGCGACCGGCTCGGCTGTCGCTGTGGTCATTGACTGTGGTGGCGCATTTGTGGTTGGCAAAGGCTGTGGCACGAACGGTGGGGGGGCGTCGTTGTTTGTGGCAACTGGTGCGTAGCGATTGCTCGCCGGTGCGTCGGTCGTCGCGGCCACCAATGTCACCCGTCCGGATTCGCGCCCCGACTCGCGCGATCGCCAACTACCATCGCCTGAATCTGCTGACGTAACCGCCTCGGCCGCCACCGGTTGAAAACTCAAGTCGCCAGCACGCACCCAACGGAATTCACCCGCCGGTGGCGCAATTCGCAGCCAAGTTGGTTGCTGTGGATCGGCCCCCAAGACATGTACCAATTCGCCCGCGCGAAGCTCAACGTGCATCGCATCGTGTCGCGTCGAGAACTCGCTGCCGACGCGCGCTCGCGTACCGTCGCGATTGATGCAACCCATCCCATCAGTCAGTTCGTCGACATCGGCCGCGCTCACGAGACTAAAGCTCCCTGCCGGCGGACGGATCGCGAACCAACCGAGAGCTTCTTGTCCATGGACTTCGACTGCCGTTCCACCAGCGATCGCGGCGACCGCGTAGTAAGCGTCACCCGGACCGCTCATGACCTCGGCTCCGCCCGAGACGATCCAACCCGTGGTTGGTCCTTCGCCACACGCCAAAGCAGACGCGAACAGGAAAGCGGCGCACACTAACGGTGTTATCGATTGCATGGGGGATGTCTCGCTGGTTTCTCACTCTTGAGCCGAAGGCATTAGCCCATTGGTAACGGCGCTCGTCCGAGAGGCACTCGCGTGCGGCGCGGCACCTGACTAGTGGTCTGTCAAAGCCGATAATTAGGGTTGTGTGCCACTGGCTATGCCAGTGGAAGTTATTGCTGACGTGACACTTGCGTCACACTGGCAGTGCCAGTGGCACCCGAAGTTTCTCATTTGACAGTCCACTAGGGTGATTTTTCGACGTCGTGCACGCGACTTGTATTAGATCCCCCACCAAGAAGCAAGGCGATTGCCATCGAAATGGACTCGCGGTTCGAGCCGTTGGTGTGGGCAAGGGAGTGACGACGTTCGTTGATATTCACACGAAAGCTCGAGCGTGCGGCTCATTTCGCGTGGCGAACTTTCACCCTGCCGCAACTGGCTGTTGCGAAAAGTCAACCTTTTGGCTGGCTTGTCGTGCGATTTCATCCGCCGCAAAAGCACTGTAAGTGATTGATTACCAAAGGTTTACGTCTGATTCCTGGTCCTGAAAAAGTGCCTATGGCGCGGCGAGTGCAATGGAGCCACTCGACCTGCCTGACGAACAACGTCGCCAGGACTTTTCTCGAACGACCAACTGTAAGGAATTCGCCCGTGGCCCGTTCTCGCACCGCTCCCAGTCGTTCTCGTATCGCAAAAGCCATTGCTAGCAAAACGAAGCCAGCGGCAAAGAAATCGAAGCCAAAGCCACTCGGCAAAGAGTTGCTCGAATGCGAAATCGATGTCGACGTCGACGAAGTGATTCACGACAACGAAGATGATGGGGCCCACATCGACGACCCGGTGCGGATGTATCTCATGCAGATGGGCGAAATCCCGATGCTCAATCGGGCCGAAGAAATCGACTCGGCCAAGTCGATTGAATTCGCCCGCGACCGTTTCCGCCGCACGATGTTGTGCAACGACTTCATGCTGCATGGAGCGGCCGATCTACTCGAAAAGGTTCAGAACAGCGAATTGCGACTCGACCGCACGATCGAAATCTCGGTCACAAACACGGCCGAGAAAAAGCGCATCCTGAAGCGAATCGGACCGAACCTCGAAACGATTCGTGAGTTGCTGCTACTCAACAAGACCGACTATATGGAGGCCGTCAATCGCACGGTTCCGATCGTCGCCCGCCGCAAGGCGTGGCGTCGGCTTATCGTCCGTCGCAACAAAGTGGTGCGGCTCGTCGAAGAGATGAACTTACGATTGAGCAAGCTACTGCCTCTGATGGACAAACTCCACTCGATTGGTCACCGCATGGCGATGATCCGTCAGCAATTGGCCGAGCGTAACGAGTCGCTGGGCGAGCAACACTACGAAGAACTGACGCACGAGTTGCGCTACCTCATGCGAATCACCCACGAAAGCCCCGCCACGCTGGCTCACCTGGTGGCTCGCACTAAGGAACGCCGCGCCACACACGACGAGGCCAAACGCAAGCTCTCGGCTGCCAACCTTCGGCTCGTCGTGTCGATTGCTAAGCGATACCGCAATCGTGGACTGAGCTTTTTGGACCTGATCCAAGAAGGCAACACCGGCCTGATGCGAGCCGTCGATAAGTTCGAGTACGCCCGAGGCTACAAGTTCTCGACCTACGCAACTTGGTGGATTCGTCAAGCCATTACGCGAGCCATCGCCGACCAGAGTCGTACGATTCGGTTGCCGGTTCACATGATCGACACAATGAGCAAGATTCGCGCGGTCACCATCGAATACTTCCAACAACATGGTCGCGAGCCAAACGCCGAGGAAGTGGCCGAAGAACTCGATCTGTCGATCGACGACGCTCGCTGCGTCTTGAAAATGACTCGCCAACCCTTGTCGCTCGATCAGCCGGTGGGGGACCACGAAGACAATTACTTCGGCGAATTCATCGAAGAAAAGCGCGAAGTCGATCCGCTCTACGACGCCAATATCGAAGCTCTGAAGCACAGCCTCAACGATGTGATGGCCGAGCTGACGTATCGCGAGCGAGAGATCATCCGCCTGCGATATGGACTCGCCGATGGCTATAGCTACACGCTCGAAGAAGTTGGCAAAATTTTCTGCGTCACGCGCGAACGAGTACGGCAGATCGAATCGAAAGCAGTCCGGAAGCTCCAACAACCGTTCCGCTGCCGCTCGCTGGTCGGCTTCCTCGACGGCCACCAAGAAGTGCCACTCGACTGATTGATTAACCACGGGGTGGAAGGGGTCGGGAGTCTTTTGAGCGAGTCGTCGGTAACGGAATCGGACGAGAAAAAAAGACTTCCGACCCCTTCCGCACACTCAATCACACTTACTTGGGGAGCAGATCGAGATCAATCGCAAACCCTTCGCCTTCATCCCCTGCCTCATATTCAAACGCATCGTTCCAAGGCATCTCTAATTCGCTACGAACTTCGTCTTGCAGCTTGGTGACCAATCCTGCGATATAGGGGTCACTCCACGGCAACAATTGGCTGGGGCGAATACGTGAACGACTCGACGATTTCGACTCGGCGGGCACTTCGATAACAACACAGCGAATTTGGCGAGGAGCGTACATGGGTCCATCCCTTAAGTTGAGCGGATAAGAATCGGTGGCAACGATCGCGGAAACAACGCGGCTCGAAAAGTACGCCACGAGCGACGTGCTCACGCCAACCGGCTGATGAGGCAATTCGTGCTCGCTTCGTTTGAGAGCAAAGGTCCGAAGTAGTACGAGAGAGGATTTAGGTCTCGCTGCTTCACAGAAAAGTGTTTGCCAGTTGCAAACCACTTTGCCCTCATAAGTCATCGTTCCGCGCCGAGAGGGGCCTGATGCAGGCACCGCGCCTCGTTTCGCGAAAGCGATGGCTTGTTGAAAAACCGATGTTGCACGCCGCGTGCCAAACCCGATCTGCTCAGGCCGCTAATTTTCGATTTCCTTTTCAAACAGCTTTTCCAGCAGTATTCGCCAGCGTCAACGCGACGCTGTGCTTCGCATGATCTCTTGAAAGTCTTACAAACTTCGATGCAATCGGGTTCGCGGTTGAATCGCTTACTGAACTTTTGCGCCGTTACCGTTTACCAAGCGATAGCAGTGTTCACTCAGAATAACCCGAACGCTATCGCGAACGACTCATTGCTAGCGACGCAAATTGACAACCTGAACAAAAAATTAAAAATCTTCTCAAGCAACTCACGTTTAGTTACCGATAGTCGAGACGATGGGCAAGGAATGCCCAGGCTAACTCCCCCCCAGGGGTTGCCAATTATCGGCTACTTCAAAGGATTGAAAAGCACATGCGCCCTCGTCTCAGCGTCTACCATGGTCCCTCGGAACAAACCGAGTACAGTCACTTCAACTCGGTTACAGTCTCGGTCGGCGAAGTGTTGCCGCTGCTGGCCGAAGCGATTCTCAGCAATCGCACTTGGCTCGAAGATTTCGCCGACGATGAGCTGACCATCTCGTCTGATCTCTATGACGTGCTCCTTGCCTATCGGCACTTGCGCCGACCAACAGCTTGAGCGACAACAGGCTGAGTTAGTTTTGAGTGCCAAGTAAGCGGCGACGCTGTAGTTTGTCGTTGATGTTCCTCTGGCATCAAGAAAAATCGTACATGCGATTTTAGAAGACTTCCATCACCGTCTATCGCTCAATTCGTGCACCATATCGACAAGCGCCCGCGCGTTATCAGGCGGAGTCTGGGGCAAGATACCATGCCCCAAATTGAAAATGTGTCCCGGGCGACCACCGGCTTGGGTGAGCACTCGTTGGGCTCGCTCGCGGATCGCTTTCTGATCGGCCAATAGCACCAGCGGTTCGAGGTTCCCCTGCACTGCGCGGTCGTGACCGATGCGGTCCCATGCCGTGTCGAGATCGATTCGCCAATCGACACCAACGACGTGGCCACCGGCGTCGGCCATTGGTTTGAGCAGTTCGGGATTGCCTGTGCCGAAGTGGATGATTGGTGTGCCGGGTGTGATCGCCGCCATTAGCGAGCGAACGTGAGGCGCGACGAATTCGTTATAGTCGGCCGGCCCTAAGCAACCGATCCAACTGTCGAATAGCTGCACGACGCTGGCCCCGGCGGCAATTTGGGCGTTCAGGTAAACGGCAATCGAGTGGCTGAGCCGGCGCATCAGTTCGTCCCACGCGCCTCGGTCGCGATACATGAGCGTTTTTGTGTGCAGGTACGATCGGCTCGAACCCCCTTCAATCGCGTAGCTCGCCAGCGTGAAAGGCGCACCAGCGAATCCAATCAGCGGCATCGTCTCGGGCAAGTCGGCACGCGTCTGCCGAACCGTCTCGACGACAAAGTGCAGTCGATCGGCGTTCTCGAGTTGCACGAAGCGTTCGACATCCGAAGCATCTCGCAACGGATTGTGAATCACCGGCCCATCGCCCGGCGCGAATTCGAGCTCCATTCCCATCGGCTCGAGGATTGGCAGCAGGTCGCTGAAGATGATCGCCGCGTCGACGCCGAGAAAATCAACGGCCGTACACATCACCTCGCTGCAGAGTTTGGGGTTTTTGCACAGCTCGAGAAACGACAGCTTCGCGCGAACTTCGCGATACTCGGCCATGTAGCGACCCGCTTGCCGCATCAGCCAAATCGGCGTGTACTCGGTCGGCTCGCGGCGACAGGCTTTCATGAACGGACTGTCGCACCAAGCCGGTTTGTTCGCTTCGTCAACGCCGGTCGCCGTATCGAAGGAGGGCATCGCGATGCTCGCTAAACGTTGTTTGCGGGAGAGGATATCGTGACAAGCGAGCGCGGTTTGTTGCACGAGCTGCCCCATCTTCGGTGGCGACGCTTCGACATCGACCGGCAGCCCCAGTTCAACGAGCGCTTCGCTGCAAGTCGGTCCGATCGAGGCCACAACCGCGCGTCGCAAACCAGCCATTGCTGCGTCGGCCAGTTCAAGCTGTTCGGCAAGCTTCACGAGATTGCGGATCTGATTGGCCGACGTGAACATGGCCACATCGATTTCGTTGTCGGCGAGCCGGCGAATGTTTTCGGCAAGCGGCTGCGTGTCTTCGGGCAAGTCCCACTGATAGAGTTGCACACGATCGACCTGCGCGCCGCGTGCTTCGAGCCCAGACAAGAGGCTCGGATTGGTGATGCCATACTCCTGTAAACCGACCACCAGATTCGCCACTGGCAAGTTTTGATCGAGCGTCGTGAGCAACTCACGCCAAGTATTTGGCTCGGGGACGCGAAGCGTCGGCTTGATACCAAGCTCGGCAAGCGCAGCAGCCGGTTTTGGTCCGCGCACGACGAGCTTGGTGTCGGCCAGCGCGTCGATCAATCGGTCGCGACCAACGTGCCGCTCGGTTTGCTCGACCAAGAGCCTCGTGCCGACACCAGTCAGTAAGATCAGTACATCGATCTGACCTGTGATGAGCCGGTTGGCGAAATCGATCGCCGGTCGGTGATCGTCGAGTGGAGACTCGCGCATCGAAGGACTCACCAGCGCGACACCACCACTCTTGGCGATGAGTTTTTCGATGTCTCCAGCGCGGCGACTTTCAAAAGCCGCGACGCGTCGTCCATCGAAATCAGCGATCCGTTTCTTGTCTTCAGCGGGCATCGTCGTAAATCGTTGGACGTAGTGAGCAATGAACTTGACTGATTCTAGTTTGACGCTGCGCGCGAGGGGAGTGGTCGCTTTGCTGGGGCAACTCATTCGCAACTTTCAACCCCCCGAAGAGTGTTTTTCTGGCATCGCAACTGTCTCGCCTGCTTTGCAAAAAAAGTTTGGCTTGCTTGCTTGACAAACGATTCGCCGTTCGCAAAACTGCTCAACGAACTGAACGAGTCGCATCGACAAAACGAAGTTGGTAGTTACTTTTTCTTAGTCATTTGCTGCGGGCAGGTAGTGATGCGATTGTTAGCAGTGATTGCACCGCGATAGTTTTCAAGCAAATTGCAGCGTTCAAAAAAAGTGCAACCTTCGAGCAGTAGGGCAACTGACTGACTCACCGTCACTGAGTCACCAGCAGATTGGTTAATCGATATTTCAACTTGATGAGAGCTTTTCCTAGCGAGGGGTGGCGATGAGCCGGTCCTCGCTCACTTGTTTTTTTGAGGGCGGAAAAGTTTTTCGCCATGCGCGTCGTTGGTGGTTGTGTTCGCTGCTCGACGTACTGACATCGACATTGTTTCGCGAAAGTAGGGCGACATGAGCGACGCACATCTGAGTTTGGCCGAGCATGATCGTTGCGTTTTTGTTTTGCTTCGGCGAGACGCATTCGCGACCAAACAGTGATCAAGTGGTGACCAGTGCAGGGAGATTATGTTGGCTGAAACGAGCTTTAGGCCGTGCAAATCCGCGATTGCACGATCAACGCCGATTGCACAATCAACACATCGAAGAAACATTTGGAAAGTATCCTACTTCAATATCTGTGAGGGGTGGCGACCGACGGATCGATAGCTGACGGCTTCATTGCCGGGACAGGGATACGTCCCCTCACTGTTTTTTGTTCCTCGAATTCTATTTCGATTGTTCTACGGCTTCTGAGGCCTGATCGACGCGGTAAGGGCGTAGCGGTGTTACACTCGGCGCTCATTGGGTTGGGTTCGAACCTTGGCGATTCGTTCACGTTGCTGGGCGAAGCGATCGAACGGCTCGCCACTGACGCTCGGATCGAAGTTGTCGAGGTTAGCGGTTGGATCGAGAGTCTCCCCATTGGTGGACCGTCAGGCCAGTCGGCGTTCATCAATGGGGCTGCGAAACTCGCAACCGATTTGTCCGCCGCAGAATTGTTGGCGGAGTTGCACTCAGTCGAGAACTTGCTCGGACGGTCTCGCGAAGTCGACTGGGGACCACGCACTATCGATCTCGACTTGTTGTTGTTTGGCCAAGAGATCATCGCGACGCCAGCGCTCGTTGTGCCACACCCCCGAATGGCCGTTCGCTCGTTTGTGCTAGCACCTGCGACGGAAGTCGCAGGAGATTGGTTGCACCCCTGGATCGGCTCGCCGCTCGGTGAGCTGTGGAAAACGTGGCGCGACGGTGTCGACGCCGTGGGGCTTGTTGGTGATGCTGCCACGCGAACGTCGCTGCGCGTGCTAGTCACCGAAGTTTTTCCAGCGCTACAAACGGCCGTCGCTGCTGGTTCGGTCGCTGATTGCGAACTGGAATTGATTGCGGTTTCCCAGCCGCTAGTTGAGATTGCCAAACCGCGCCTGACGATATGCGCTCGCCATAACGACGCAATCGGGCTACCCACTCTGTGTGTCGACCTTGCCGACACGACAATGTCTCGCCGTGACGTGGCGGCCGCGTTGATCGACGCATGGCCCAGTCTGGGAGAATCGGGTGGGAGCGCGTAAGATTCGGGCAGTATTTTTCGGCAATACGTCCCCTCTTTCGAGTAGCAATGGCCCGGCCATTCGTTGAATCCGACCCCCCCACCACACGGAAAACTGTTCGTGAATGGCAGTCGCGTGGCCAAACGGTCGGCGTCGTGCCGACAATGGGGGCGTTGCACGCAGGCCACCTGAGTCTCGTCGCCGCTGCGCGCGAAGAGTGCGATAAAGTTGTCGTCACGATTTTCGTAAATCCAACCCAATTCTCGCCGAGCGAAGATTTTGAGAAGTACCCGCGAGCGATCGACGACGACCTCGCGCTGCTCGCCGAGTTTTCGCCCGACGTGGTGTTTGCTCCGTTGGCCAATGCCATTTATCCTCCCGGCTTCGCCACAAGTGTCGATGTCGGGTCGGTCGCACGTGGGTATGAAGGAGCGAGTCGCCCGACTCACTTCGCCGGCGTGGCAACGGTGGTGCTGAAGCTGCTGAATATCGTACCCGCTGACGTGGTTTACCTCGGGCAAAAAGACTACCAGCAAACGGTCGTCATTAGGCAGTTGATCGCCGACCTCAATCTCCCGACCGACGTACGCATTTGCCCAACTGTGCGCGCAGCCGACGGTCTTGCCATGAGCTCGCGGAACGCCTTTCTGACGCCCGACCAGCGCTCGGCGGCACTGGTGCTGTCGAGGAGTTTGCGTTTGGCCGAACAATGTTTTGCCGCTGGTGAGCGAGCGAGCGAAAACATCGCCTCGGCGATTCGCGAAGAATTCAGCCGCGAACCGCGTGCCGCGCTCGACTATGTTGCTCTGTTCGCTTCTGGCACAATGAACGAGATTGAACAAATTGAAGGTCCTAGTGTGGTCGCCCTAGCAGCAAAAGTTGGCGAAACGAGGTTGATCGATAACGCCCAGTTAGGCGACGATGCTCGCACGATAAATTAGCCATCTAATGAGCCACCTTTTTGGCGACCGTCGCGAGACGATCGATCGACTCGACCCGGTCGACAATGATTGCGAGCGCAGCGAAATCGAACTTAGAAAAAAAACATGCGTAGCGAATTATTCCGAATCCCCCATGAATTCTACGGCATCCCCCTGTTCGGCTTGGGCCTGTTGTTGCTGGCGGTCGTTGGTGTCTCGGGTTACGCGCTTTGGAATGCCCGCAAGTCGCCCGCTGCCTTCAACGAACTGCTTGGGCAGTGGCCCATGTTCGCAATTGTCGCGGCGGTGATTGTGTTTGTCCCTCGCGTCTTTCCGAGCGGACTTCCCATTCGTGGTTACGGACTGATGCTCGTGCTCGCCGGAGCTGTGGGGCTGGCAATGGCCACCTACCGAGCGAGACAGCGTGGCATCGATGGCGACACCATCATTGCCTTGGTGATGTGGATGTTCGTCGCAGGCATTATCGGCGCGCGGGTCTTTTTCGTGATCGAACATTGGGAAACGGCTTTTGCCGACTTGCCGCTGGCACGAGCACTGCTCGAAGCACTCAACTTCACGTCGGGAGGACTCGTCGTCTATGGTTCCGTTCTTGGGGCTGGCATTGCATTCGTTTACTTCTGTCGTCGCCACAGCATCGGCATTTTGCCTTTGGCCGATATTCTCGCGCCGAGCTTGCTTGCCGGTCTTGCGCTCGGTCGTATCGGTTGTTTGCTGCACGGCTGTTGTTTTGGTGGACCTTGCGACTTGCCTTGGGCGGTAACGTTCCCGCGCTGGGGGAGCGAAGATCGTCAGTCGCCCCCCTACTCCGATCAACTCATTCGCGGTGAAATGCACGGCCTTCGGCTTGAAGAAAATGGTGGTCGTGACGACCGCCAAATCATCATCGTCCGCGTTGATCCGTCGATCGCCACGGCATTTCCCCAGCTCTCTCATGGAACAATTGTCAATTCGATCAATAGCACTTTGGTTCGCTCGCTCGACGATGTGGCTCCCGTGGTTGCCAAGGCCTACAAACTGTCGCGGCCTCTGACGCTCGAGCTCGCTTCGGGAGATTCGGCCGTTGTCCCCGCTGCCGTCGAGCGCGAGCGGAGCTTGCCGATTCACCCCACGCAAATTTACAGCAGCATCAACGCCGCGCTGATGAGTCTCTTTCTGTGGTTCGTCTACCGCGTGCGAGGTCGCGATGGCGTGGTCGTTGGTTTGATGCTGACACTTTATCCCATCGCGCGGTTCTTGCTCGAAGCGATCCGCACCGACGAAACGAGCTTCATGGGAACTGGGTTTAGCATCTCGCAAAACATCAGCCTCGCGCTGCTGGCGGTGATGCCTTTTTATTGGTGGTGGTTATTGCGTCGTGCTGAGCCGGACGCCCGGCCCCCATCGCGATAGCAGCGAAGGTATGAAGGCGGATTGCTGAAAGCTCTCGATGTCGTTTTGTCGTTTTGTCGCTTTTTCCTCGAAAAACGATTTCGTGCGACTTTATTCCTCGCATTTTGTCGCCTCACAAATCGCGAAACCGCTCGTTTCATCGCAGTTTTGAAAAATACAAAGCGACTTTATTCGGTCCATTTTGTTTTGGGTCTTTTGCAAAAAGCGACACTTCACTTCTTCCGGCAAAACGGCGGCTCTCAAGCGACGGAGGGGTCTGGCGCATGCCGGGCGCACCGTGCCCCTTGGCTTTCCTATTTCTAGCAGATCGTAGGCGAGATTTCGACAACGAAAATTGGCCACTCATTGAACAGCGCCAAGTCGTCGTTCGCGCGTGGTTCGTTCATGGACAGGATAACAGGATCGGCGGGATCAACGGGAAAAAGCGAATCCGCCAACGAAAGTGGTAATCCAGTCAATCCGGCCAATCTTGTTATCCTGTCCATTCGAG
>JBGSRO010000223.1:0-47665 GCA_041737535.1 Pirellulales bacterium
GGGCACTCGATCTGCCCGGTTTCGGTGGCGACATGCGGCAACCCTTCGGAGCGTCGTCGCAATCACCGGCACCGCTCCCCAACCGGCCGGCTGCGACCGTTGCGCCCAGCGCAGCGACACCCGCAGCAAGGCCAACACCAACACAAACGACGACAGCGACGTCTGTGAACAATCCCTACGCAGCGGGCGGCGCTGGCTCAAGCGGACTCACGCCGCTCGGCGGCGCTTCGATTGACTCGCCAGACAGCAGTCTCGCTAAACAGATGATGCGGCAAGTGATGCAGCCGCCGAGTGGCTCGCAGCTTCGTGGCAACCCAGTTCGTTTAGCCGATGTCGTTGCCGGAGCCAACGACCGCAGTGAGCAAACGCACCGCATCGAGGTTTATTGGGACTTGTGTTCGAGTGTTGCGGACTACAATTTGAGCCTGCGTGAACTCGACGAACTGAATCGATTGTTGTCGCGCAGTGGTAGCAGCAACCGGGCACTCAGCCAGGCGGTTTCTGAGATGCGAGTCCGCGTCGACACCTCGCGTCGAGCGGCACTGGTGACGCAGATGCGACTCGCGTCGGCGATGGGGAATGCGACGCTCCCGCTTCCCGCCGATGTGCCCCACGTGGGTGGCTATGAGACTCACTACACACGCATCTTCGCCGGCGGACAGGCGACCGAAGCCACCGAGCTTAACAAGGTCATTCCGCTCCGCCATGCCGAGCTGCTGAGCGCGGCTGCTGCGATCGATCGTGCCGAAGATTGGCTGCAAACTAAATCGGCAACGCAAGATGCCGAAGAGATTGTGCGGGCGATGGAATTGCTCGCGCTACGCCGCCGGGCTTTCGTACAGATCGCTAAGGACTATAACCTGCGTATCGCCCACTACACCGAACTCGCCACGCCGGGCGTGCTGCCGACGCCGCGACTCGTTGGCATGTTAATCAAGAGCAGCGCGGCCGCGTCGACTGCTTCGCGCACAAACGTGACGCCGGTGACACCTGGCAATCCCTACGGCCCGCAGTCGAGCATGCCGCAACCAAGCCTCGCCCCTTCGGACGTAGTGGAGCTTACGGAATCAGACGCCACATTCGTCGACGAATTGGCTCCGCCATCGCTTAACGAACGTGACCTGGCGAACGGTGGCTTTCGCGACGAGCGAGTCACGCCAACGTCGACAAATCCGTTGCGCGTTGGAGAACGTTCGGTGGTTAAGCAGCCGGAGTTCGGTGCTGGAGTGATTCAACCACTGGAGTAATAGCCCCAATCAAACGACATTTGGTCGCTCTTGCGTCAACTCATACCGGGCAATCTTTCGGTCGAGCGTCGAGCGTTCGATGCCCAAAATCGAAGCCGTCTTGCTTTTGTTCCAACTGGTCGCGCGGAGGGTCATGATAATTTGCTGCTTTTCTACGTCGGCGAGTGACGTGGGGGTGAACTTCACTCGGAGGCCGACCCCTTGGCTGCCCGCCTCGGTGTCGCCGGCCGTTTTCAGTGTCGACAAGATCAGGTCGTCGTGGTCGATATACTCGCCTCGGGCAAGCACGACCGCGCGTTCGACGACGTTTTTCATCTCACGGACATTGCCAGGCCAACGGTATTGAAGCATTTCTTCCATCGCGCGAGGCGTGTAACCCTTGATCCGGCGGCCCGTTTCGGAGTTGAAACGCTGCAAGAAAAACTCAGCCAACTCGGGAATGTCTTCGGGACGTTTACGCAGTGCCGGTACCACAATTTCGAGCACATGCAAACGAAAATAGAGGTCTCGGCGAAAGCGATTCTCGGAGACTTCTTTTTCGAGGTCGCGATTCGTCGCAGCAATAACGCGGACGTCGACATTAATCGCTTGGCTGCCACCAACTCGTTCGAAGGCGTGTCCTTCGAGCACTCGCAGGAACTTGGCTTGAATCGACGCGCTCATCTCGCCGATTTCGTCGAGCATCAGCGTCCCTTTATTGGCCGACTCGAACTTGCCGACCTTCCGGTCGGTGGCGCCAGTGAAGGCTCCCTTTTCGTGACCAAACAATTCGCTTTCAAGCAAACTCTCGGTCAGGGCGGCGCAGTTGAGGCACACGAACGGCCCCTTCTTGCGGTCGCTGCTGAAGTGAACGGCGCGGGCGACCAGCTCTTTGCCGACACCGCTCTCGCCACGAACAAGCACCGTCGCTTTGCTCGGCGCGGCGCGGGCGATTTGTTGATGGACCTGCATCATCGCGTCGCTGTTGCCGACGATTTCGCTTTGCACACCAAGCTGCTGGCGCAGCTCGACGTTCTCGTCGCGAACGAGATTGAGATTCTCGGCCAGTTGCTGGCGTCGCTGAATGTTCTCGAGCGCCACGGCCACCGTGTCGGCAACCGCGAGTGTAAACTCCAAATCGTCGGGGTCGATGCTGCGGTTGGCGTCGGTCGAGTAAAGATGAATCATGCCGAGCATTTTGCCATCGCGGCGGATCGGTGCGCAGATGACGCTTGTTGCCAAGATGTCACCACTCGAATCGCGGGCACCGAGCTGACTGTCGTCCATGATGTTACGAGCAAGCACCGCCTGTCCGTCGCGCATCACGGTAGCGGACAAGAACTGCGACACTTGGTGGTAACCGTGCGTCGAATCGCTGCGGGACGCAACCACCTCGAGCGACTCGCGATCGCGGCGACCATCGAGTCCTCGTTCGCGGAGCAACACCGCGCCCGCGTCGACCGGGGCGACTTCGAACAAGCCGGTCAAACAAACATTCGCAAGCGAAACAACGTCGGTCGCTTTCGCCAAATCAAACGCGAGCCGGCAAAGACTCGCGGCCGCGCGGCCAACCTTCGGAATCGCGTCGTCGGCCTCGGCGTCGGGATTACGCAAGAAGCGGCTGTTCTCGCGGCGATGGGTGATGTGCGTCCCCTCGACCGGTTCGAGGACACTCGCTGCTTCGTCGCTATCAAGCGAGCCGTCAGCCGAATTGAGCCCCTCGTTGGTACCGACCGCTTTGGCCGCGCGGAGCACACTCTGCGGATCGGGAAACGCCTGCGAAAGATTGTCGACGAAAGCCAAATGCGAATTGCCAATACGAATGATATCGCCCGGCGAGAGTGCGTAGTCGCCGGTGATCCGTTGGCCGTCGACCAGTGTCCCATTGCGGCTATCGAGGTCGCGGAGAGTCCACTGACCCTGAGAGAGGAAAACCTCGGCGTGGTTGCGGCTGCAACGTTCGTCGTTGACCGTGATGGTGTTCGTCGGCGCGCGGCCCACCGTGACCGACTCGCCATCGACCAAACGAAAAACGTCGGTCCATTTCGAGCCTTCGCGAATCACGAGGTAGGCCGTCATTTCCATCGGCGTGGCAATAGGGGGCGCGCGGGGTGTAACATTCTCAGTATATCGAGTCGTCACCCTTCGTGGAGTCCGAACTCCCGGCATGCCCGCGACTTAGGGAGTTCGGCGGTATCGATTGAAATGATCGTTCGGAGAGTGAATTGGTTTGCTGCCCCGGCGATTCTCGACTATTCTGCAATAGACGCTACTGAACCCGACGAACCATCGGTTCGGCTGCCGCCGGTTCGCCACGACCTGATCTCGCCCAGCAACCGCCAGATGCGGTAAGCTGATGGCAATAGAACTTTCGCACCCCCACGATTTTGTTGGAGCCGTTTCGATGCCCCGAGCACTTTTCCGTCGCTGCGTCCATTTTGCTGCTATCGTTATTTTCTCCGTCTGTTCGACGGTTGCTCTGGCTGGTGGATTCGGCGGAGGTTTCCGCGGTAGTGCCGTGGGGGGTGTGAGCATCGACGCTGAAGGCGTGCTCAGCCATCCACAAATCACCGACCAACAAGCGATGATGGAAGCATGGCAAAGTGGCAATCATGTCGTTCCCCAAGAGCTGAAACAGGCGAACGACTTGCGTTTCGTCTCATTGCGTGGCATCGAAGCAGCACTCGCCAAGGCGGCGGCCGAGGATTCGCCAATCCCCGACGACGTGCAGTATATGGCGGGTCTGACACGGGTTGAGTACGTGCTTGTCTATCCCGAGCGTGGCGACATCGTGCTCGCTGGTCCGGCCGAACCTTGGAAGATCGACAAGCACAGCAACATCGTGGGCGAGCAATCGGGAGCGGCGATACTGTTGCTCGACGATTTTATGGTCGCCCTCCGCGCGGCCCGCGAAAATCTGGGCCGCGGCATGACATGCAGCATCGACCCAACCGCCGAGGGTTTGCAACGAGTCCAACTGGTGAACGCCCGCCTCAATCCAAAAGCCGGTCCACAGGTCGCCGCACAGCAGATCGAGCAAGCGCTTGGCTATCAAACGATTACCGTCACTGGCGTACCGGCCTCGTCGCACTTCGCCCGCACAATCGTTGCGGCCGACTTTCGCATGAAACGGATCGCAATGAACTTCGACGAAGCCCCTGTGAAGGGATTGCCGAGCTTCTTGCAGATGGTCGGCGCGCGTGGTGCTGAGAACCTGTTGCCCCGCTGGTGGATGGCACCCAACTACGAAGCAATTGTCCGCGACGAGCAAGGCCTTGCGTGGCAACTGAAAGGGCAGGGGGTCAAGTGCATGACCGAAGAAGACTACGTTGCCGAAGATGGTACCCGCACGCAAACCGGCAAGGCGGGGGGCACCGCTCAGAAGTGGGCCGACAAGTTTACCGACAGCTTTGAGGAGCTCGCTCTGGCCGACTCGGTTTTTGGGCAACTTCGCAACGTGATGGACTTAGCCGTTGTGACGACACTCATCGAACAGCAGGGCATGGCCGATAAGGTAGCGCTCGATATGCCCTATCTCGCCGGCAAAGCACCACTCGACGAGTACAACGCCCCCACGCGGGTTGCTTCGCAGGCGAGCTTTATCAAGAAGGGTGGCAACTGGATCATCAGCGCCTCAGGCGGTGTGCAAATTGACCCAGGCTCGGCCATCGCAAAGCAAGAAACAACCAACCTTCCGGTGCTCGGCCAAGGCTCGGCTGCCGCTCGCGACGGGGCTTGGTGGTGGGACGCGGGTTAAGGCCTGTCCGATGTGCTCGTCAGTAGCGAGTACACATTCGCTATGGCCATCCACCGTCTGGCGACGGTGGCTACAAATGGTCGCTAAGCCACCGGCCCACCGGCTCGGTCCGACCGCTTCAGTTCACTCGCCTGCCGTGGCTTAATGCCTTCGGGCGTTGCGTCGCTCTTCGGATCGAACCACGCTGGGTCGAAATCGATGCGCTGCTGCTTCGCCATGGCGATGTTGCTGGTGAGTGCGATCACGGCATCGGCCAAGGCGACCTTGGGGTGACAGTGGAGCGTCTCGGCTGGCTTGTTGTTGCGAATGCACCACGCCCAGTGCTCAATCTCTTCGGTATAGCCACGGCTCACATCGCCAGCGACCGGCGAGGCGGCGGCCACGGCGTAGCCACCGCCGGTTTCGTAAGTGTCAACTAATTTATTCTCGTCGACCTTAACGCGGGCGTTGACGTCGTCAGAGAAGAGGTAGGTTTCGCTCTCACGCTCGAGGATCAATGTTCCCTTGGTCCCGAGAACGACTTCGCCATAGCCACCATATCCATTGCCGTTGATCGACGAATACGTGACGACGACCTTCTTGTTGGGGTCGGCGACGCGGCCCGACTTGGGGTCGTTGTTCTCGAAATAACCCTTGCCAGGATACTCAAACATGCAATGAACGTGGTCGTCGACATCGCGGTCGGCGGGGAACAGCGACCGTTCGCCGATTGCCGCGACGCTCAGCGGATTGACCTTTTGATTTCCCTCGAACTGCGAGGCAATAAAGATGCCGCTGGCGTCGAGTTGATGGCTACCAAGCTCAGCCATCAACCCGCCGCCGGTGCGATTCCAGAGCCGCCAGCGGATGAGTTCTTCCATTGGTGTGCAATGATAACCACCGTCGAGTGTGCGGTCTTCGTAGCCATACGATGCTGCGTCGACGTTCGAGTCATTGAGGAGTGCCGCGTACAAGTTCTCAAGTTCCGCTTGCCTTTGGGCATCGGTGCCCGATGCCTTCTTCAGCGAATAGCGAGCAGCGCGCAGCTTATACATTAACTCGTGATCATCAACGAGTTTCTTCTTCGCCACGTTGTCTTTCGCGCGCTCCGCCGACCTGATCGCCTCATCGTATGCTTCGTAACCGGCGAGCGGCTCAGGCAGCGGGGGTTGCCAACTGTCATTGCCGGGCACGTTACCGCGATGCCACTGAGCGCGGATGTGGTGGATGTCGCCGATGAGGCCGAGCTTGATCGTATCGACCGCGTTGTCGTACAGCACGCTGTAGTGGCGCTGGTGGCCGGTCGCAAGCAACAAACCCGTTTCCGCGGCAACGCGGGCCATTTCTTTGCATTGGGCCACGTTGTGGGCCATCAATTTCTCGGTCAGCACATGCTTGCCCGCCCGCATCGCGTCGATGGCGGCTTGATGATGTATCCACAACGGCAGGGCGATGATAACCGCTTCGATGTCTTCGTCGTCAAGCAGATCTTGGTAGCTCTTTTCGTAAACCTTGACATTCTCGCGCGCTTCGCTCTCGGTTTGCCAACCGTAAATCTTCATCAAACCCGGCCGAGCCGTGAGTGTGCCTGGGCTCGACCAGTCGCCATGAAAAGCACGGTGGACGCTCGATGGGCGAATGTCGCTGATCGCTTTGACTTCGATAAAGTCTGGATTCAGCGCCCCGATGAGTACGTTGCCTTCGTCCCCCGTGCCAATCATACCGACGCGCAGTCGGTCGCCGCCGATGGCGGCTTGGTAGCCAAAGTAGGCGGCTCCGAGTCCGGCCCCCGATACAAGGCCACCGACGGTCAATTCCTTAAGGAAGTCACGCCGAGTGGTGCCGATGACTTCTTGGTAGTTCTCCTTGCCGATTTTCTTCTGTTCGTCGGTCAAGTTCATGGCGCTAAGGGGGTTGGGGGTGATTTCAGTTGTTAGTTGTCAATTGTCTGTTAGTTATCAGTTGTCAGTTTTTTTCTAGCCGACGAGCTACGCCTCGTCGCTGTTCATAATTTCGCGCGACTGTGATTCAACGACGAGACGCAGTTCGTCGGCTATTCTTGTGTACTTGCGTCGCTCCGATGGAAGACGAAGTAATTGAACACTCCATCAAGACCCAGCCAGCGCCCGGTGCCGAGTACCATTGTTACGAGCAACGCGGCCACTTCGACCATTTGATAACCGAAATAAATTTTCGCCGAGTCGGCAACCGCCGGATCCCAAGGGGGCTGCGTCGACATGATCGACAACAGAAACACCATTGCCGCCAGGGCCGCGACAGGTGTGCCGAGACCCAGCATCAACATCGCACCAGCGCCGATCGTGAGACAGGTGACCGCAAAATTGACCGTCGGTAACATGCCACGCGGTTCAAAGTCATCGTAAAGTTCGGCTTGGGCGTCGAGTTGAGACTGCTTTTCGTTAACGAGCACTTTAGACAACCGATCGATCATGGCTAATTCTTGCCCTCGAACGGCCGCGACCCACTTGAGCGGTTCACTCCGTAATTCGGCCGATTTGACGGCTACTCGCTGGTCGAGGTAAGGAAGTTCGCGACGGCCTTCGGACCGTTCGATTTCGGCGAGCCGCGTCAACTCGTGCTGGTACTTGGCGATGTCGATCTTCGTATTTTTGAGATAGGTGCCCAGGGCGTCGATTTCTTCGTCGAGAATCAGTTCGGCCTTGGCGACTTGGGCTTCCGAAGCATCGAGTTTCTCGATCGCTAAACTGAGTGAAGCCCGCCAATCTTTAACGATTTGGTTGCCCCAAGCTGCGTAAGGCGCTTCGCGGTCGAAAGATTCCGTTTCTTCCTCCGGCTTTTTCTCTTCTATTTCGCTGGCATCGAGATCGTTATCGGACCGAATGGCCACTTCCCAATTGTGGGGCGTGGGTACCATCGCCCGAAAGTAGGCGCTCAGCGGTCCATTCGCGGTGCTCAAGAATCCAGCGGCCGAGAACTTGCCGTCGAGCTTTTTGACACCTTCGCTGTAGAAATGCCACCCGAGCGCCACACGCATTATCACCAGCGACAATGCGCCACACCAACCAATCGTTGCCGTTCGCTTAGACACCACGAATCCTCGTGCGCTGGGGTAATTAGCAAAAGTTTTGGAGCCGCTTCCGGCCAGAAGGCTGCGGACACTCGCAGCACTTAGCGGCGGGGATGGCATCGCTCGCGGAGGTCGTGCGTAGCAATGGCGGCCCGTGCGGTATTATTCGCGAACCACCCCCTTAAGTCTAGGCAAGGGCGCGGCTAATTACCAGCGCTTTCCGCGAATGATCGACTCGCCCACGTTGCTGCGCCTCGGCTTACTCGTCGGCTGCCCGCTGCCATGGTGAAATGGCCGGCTCGTCGTCGACCAATTCGGAGGGTTTGAAGTAAAGCGCAATCTCGCGCGCCGCCGCATCGGGGCCGTCGCTGCCGTGAACTAGATTCATCTGCCGGCTCGAACTGAAATCGCCCCGAATGGTGCCAGGCGCGGCACTTAGTCCGCTGGTGGCCCCCAGCATGTCGCGGACAACCTTGATTGCTTCAAGCCCTTCGACGACGGCCGCCACAATCGGGCCACCTGTCACGAACGACTCAAGCGTTGGATACCACCCTTTTTCGACATGCTCCGCGTAATGCTGCTTGGCCAACTCGGGGGTTATCCTCATAAGCTTCATGGCCACGAAGTTGAGCCCCTTGTCCTCGAATCGCGTGATGATGCGCCCCATGAGGCGGCGCTGGACACAGTCGGGCTTAAGTAAAACGAGTGTGCGTTGCATGGCTTCTGCTTTACTATCGAAGGGTTGTTTTCGCGGCAGTTGACGAGGATTCTAATTCAGGGCCATTTTTTGGTAAATGGCTCAGTCAAAATGCGAAACGAGTGTAGCCACCAACAAGAGGGAACATCATGCCGATTTTGGGTGCCCATATGTCAATCGCTGGCGGCTACTACAAAGCCGTCGTTGCGGCAGCGCAGGTTGGTTGCGACTGCGTACAGCTATTCACCAAGAACAACAACCAATGGCGGGCCAAAGAGCTCACGACCGACGATGCCAAGCGGTTTCAAAATGCCTTGAAAGTGCAGGGGGTTACGCACCCGATCTCCCACGACTCCTACCTGATCAACATGGGGACACCCGACGATGAGCTTTGGAAGAAATCGATCGACGCCTTTGTTGTCGAGCTGCAACGGGCCGAATTCTTGGGCATTCCCTACGTAGTGGCCCATCCGGGGGCGTTCACCACGAGCAGCGAGGAGGCGGGAATTAAACGAATCGCCACGGCGCTCGACGAAGTTCACAAACAATCGCGCGGCATCAAGGCACAGTGCCTGCTCGAAACGACAGCGGGGCAGGGGAGCAACCTCGGCTGGCGATTCGAACATCTGGCCGACATCATCGGTGCGGTGAAAAACCCCGACCGGTTGGGAGTCTGCTTCGACACGTGCCACGTCTTCGCGGCCGGCTACTCGATGGCCGACCGCAAAGACTATCTGGCGACCATGCGGGCGCTAGACAAGACGGTCGGACTCAAGCTCGTCAAAGCGTTTCATATCAACGACAGCCTCAAGCCGCTCGGCTCGCGGGTCGACCGCCACGCCGCGATTGGCGAAGGGGCGATGGGGCTCGAACCGTTTCGCCACCTGATGAACGACCGCAGGTTTCGCAAGGTGCCGATGTACCTCGAAACGCCCAAGGGATCGCGTGCCGGCAGAGACCTCGACGAAATCAATTTGGCGACGCTGCGGGGATTGATCGAGTGACGTTGTCATAACCCGTTCGGCCACAACAACTTACAAATGTTTGACCACTAGAACGGCGGACGTTAGTCTAAGTGTTTGGGGCGTGTTTCTCCCCGAGCCCCATCCCCCCACTCCGTTCCCCTTTCGTATGAGTGTGACTTACTTTAAGCGACTACGGATGGAGATCGACTTGCGCCGCTCGTTTTGGGGGCCGATCGAATTGCCAACCGGCTATCGACTCGTCGCTTGGAACGATGAGCTACTGTCGGCGCACGCCGAGACGAAGTACCACAGCTTTCGCAACGAGATCGACGCTTGTGTCTTTCCTTGTTTAAGCACGCCCGAAGGCTGCCTGCAATTGATGAACGAGATCGCCGAGCGGTCGGCGTTCTTGCCCGAAGCAACCTGGCTCGTTGAATACGACACGGGGTCCGGCCGCGCAGAGATGTGTGGAATGATTCAAGGCATGATCGCTTCGCCCCGTTTTGGTGCGATACAGAACGTGGGAGTTACCCCTTACCATCGCAATCGCGGTGTTGCTCAAGCGCTGGTGAAAGCAGCCCTCAATGGCTTTGCCGGTGCCGTCCTGCCAAAGGCGTACCTCGAAGTCACGATGCAAAACACCGCGGCGGTGAAACTCTATGAAAGTCTGGGATTTCGCACGGTGAAAACGCTCTACAAGGGCGTCGAGCTGGTGTACTCCTAGGTTCCAGTCATTCCGGCAAACTCCGGGAGCTTACGCCACCCGGCTCGCCTGCGTGCTTTTAACCGGCCCCCAGCGCAGCGACCGCCCCCGCTTGCGAAAACCCCGGCGTTGTCCGACATTGGGCAATTCCAAACGCCCAACCACCGGAAGGGGGCATGACCTATGACGACACAACTTTCGCACCACCTCGACAACGGAATGGTGCTGCTGGGCGAACCAAGCGGCGCGTTTGAGTCGGTCGCGTTCCAGTTCTTGCTGCCCGGTGGCTGTGGGTTCGAGTCGCCCGACGCCTCGGGACTCGCTTCACTCACGTGCGAACAAGTGCTACGTGGAGCAGGGGCGAGAGATAGCCGCCAGTTCGTCACCGACCTCGAAAGCCTTGGCGTCGAACGACACGAGTCGGTTGGCATCGTGCAGGCGAGTTTTTCGGCGTCGTTACTGGCCGAGCATTTGCCCGCGACGCTCGACATTTATGCCGATTTGCTCCGGCGCCCACAGATGCCCGAGTCGCAGCTCGATTCGAGCAAAGCCGTTTGTCTGCAGGAAATTGCGGGCATACGAGACGAGCCGAGCCACTTGCTCATGACCGAGCTCCGGCGGCGATATTACCCCGACCCCTGGGGACGACCCACGCACGGCGACGAAGAAGTTATCGAAAACCTCTCGGCCGGCGACACGGTCGAATTCTTTCGCGAGCGTTATCAGCCCCGTGGCACGATTCTCTCGGTCGCGGGCAAGTTCGATTGGGATAAATTCGTCGAGCAAGCCGAGCGGTTGTTCGGCGATTGGGTGCCCACTGCCGAGCCCGACCCCACGACGGCCGACCGAGTCGATGTCGACATGCATATGCCTTACGAGTCGACGCAGTCGCACATCGCGATCGCGTTTCCGACTGTGCCCTATCCGCACCCGCGATACTTTGAAGCGTGGGCAGCGGTCGGTGTGCTCTCGAGCGGTATGAGCTCGCGGTTGTTTACCGAAGTTCGCGAGAAGCGAGGGCTCTGCTACACGGTTTATGCCTCGCTGCAAACGCAGCGCGAACGAGCCGCCGTGTTTTGTTACGCCGGCACAACCAACGAGCGGGCACAAGAAACGCTCGACGTGACGCATGGCGAGCTATTGCGGTTGGCCAAGGGCATCGAGCCGGGCGAGCTGAGCCGGCTGAAGGCTCGCATCAAGAGTGGGCTGATCATGCAGCAAGAATCGACCTCGGCTCGCGCTTCGTCACTGGGTCGCGATTGGTATTTGCTGGGCCGCATGAGGCCCATCGAGGAAGTGGCCGCACGGATTGACGCCCTCGATGCCAACGCGATCAACGGCTTTCTCGACGAGAACCCGCCCGCCGATTTCGTCGCGATGACGCTTGGCCCTCAGCCGCTGTCCATGCCCAAGGGAGTTGCCTGATGGAGTTTCGCAGTCATCGCCTCGCCAGCGGTCTCGAAGTGGTCGCTGAGTGCAACGACGAGGCGCTCTCGCTCGCGCTCGGTTTCTTTGTGCGGGCGGGTGCCCGCGACGAGACCCCCGAAATGGCCGGCGTGAGCCACTTTCTCGAGCACATGGCGTTCAAAGGCACGCCACGCCGTAGTGCCGAGGATGTGAACCGGGTGTTCGACGAACTGGGTGCCCACTACAACGCTTTCACGAGCGAAGAGAGCACCGTTTATTACGCGTCGCTGCTGCCCGAATATCAAGACGAAGCGGTTGACTTGCTCGCCGACATCATGCGGCCCAGCCTGCGGGCCGACGATTTCGAGATGGAAAAAAAAGTGATCGTCGAAGAGATTCAGATGTATCTCGACCAGCCCCCCTACGGAATGGACGATGTCATCAAGGGGCTCTGTTTCGCCGGGCACCCGATCGCTAACAGCGTAATCGGCTCCGCCGAGTCGGTTACGGCGCTCACGCCCGAACAGATGCTCGCCTACCATCGCGAGCGGTATGGGGCCGACAACCTGCTTTTGGCGGCGGCCGGCAAGGTCGACTTCGATCGGCTCGTCGCATCGGCCGAAGCCTACACCTCGGCCTGGGACGCCACCAAACCGCAGCGAGCAACTCCGCCCGTGACGACGGCCCGCGAGTCACTCGTCAAAACCCATGCTGCCGCCACACAGCAGTATTTGCTGCTGCTCCGTAACGCACCGTCGACCGACGACCCTCTCCGCTTTGCAGCCAAGCTGCTCGCCACGATCATCGGCGACGACAGTGGAAGCCGGTTTTATTGGGAACTGCTCGACACGGGCCGTGCCGAGTCGGCCAGCCTCGGGCACTACGAGTATCAAGGGCTGGGAATGTTCTACACCTGGCTCAGTTGCAACCCTGAAGATGCGGCCGAGAATCTCGCTGCCGCACGAGCGATTTATCGCGAAGTTGAGCAGCACGGAGTCACCGACGCAGAGTTGGCTCTCGCGAAAAACAAAATCAAGTCGCGCATCGTCCTCGGTAGCGAACGCCCACGAAGTCGACTATTTAATGTCGGCGGCAACTGGATCGCCCGCCGTGAATACCGCACAGTGTCCGACGACTTAGCTGATATCGACGGGGTGACACTCGCGGACATTGCCAAGGTACTCGAAGCGTATCCGCTGACGGTGCACACATCGGTGACCGTCGGCCCCTTAGAAGAACTCGCGCAACTCTCCTGTAGCGACCGTCGGTTTCTGTAACGCGAGCGAAGGCGATTGCACTGATTGGCTTTTTTTAGGCGGCGAGTCGCTGACTCGATAGCATCGCCTCGACTAGCCCGGCGACCTGATTTGGGTCGACCGACAGGTTAGATTCCGAACGCCGACCATTTACCGGCTCACAAAATAAAGCTCGATAGTCATGCCCGCACGACATGGCCAGATGGTAGAAGCAAGGGTGAGCGCGAAAAGCGGTTGCGAGCTCGATCATCTTGGTACCCGGCTTGCTGAAAATCATGTTCGCAAACCCTGCACCATGAGGCCCAACAATGACATCGGCCTGCTGAAACAAACTCACCTGCTCGCGAAAGCTCAATTCTTCGAGCGTGTGAGCGGAGAAACCCAGCGGTTTTAGTTGCTCAAGCAATTCGCATTCATTGACCACTTGACGCCAACGGCAACGAGCGCGAGAGATGTAAACGTGTCGCCCACCTGAGCCAAATGGAGCAGCGATTGCATCGTTCTCGTTCGCGTAGCGGTCGCGTAAATAGTCGTGTTGGCCTGCAAAGCATGGCGAACGTTCGCTCATGGGAAACAGCAATTCGTCCGCCTCGATGTGAGCATATCGCGTCGCAGGGATAATCTGCTCGGGCCGAATCCCCAACTGCAATAACGACTGGCGATGAAACTTGGTGTCGTTATACGTGAAGTAGTAGTCGATTGGTTTCGGAGAGTGCGATAATTCCCTGATTGTCGGCAAGACATCGACTAGCCAGTGATAGTAATTGTTACTTGCACAAACACGAGCCAGCACCGCAACTCGCCCCCTGATACGTTGGGCGCTCGGCAATCGGCCATGGTACGAAAACAGAGAAATGTCGGAGTTTTGGTTTGCGAAGCCTACTGGACCGACTTCGTCGATAGCGACATTGTCGTCCGTCATCACGATGCCCCATTTACTAAACACGCGACCATTTTTTAACGTCGCTAAGAACTGGCGGTTGCTGTCGACCGAAAGTGTTCCGGCGATCTCCTCTCGAAGAATAGACGAATTCACAATGCCTTCTTGTTGTAGGCGTCGAACTTCGGATTCGGCGAAATCAACAACCCGCTGGGGATAAGACAACTCGGCAAGGGTATGAGTTAACAAGATTTCACCGCGACCGGCGTTACTGTGCAGCCAATCGGCGAATCGCTCCCTTCGATTCGGAGCGGCCCTTCCGGCAGGACCATAAAAAATGGTATCGTGCATCAATCGCTTGCCCACGTTTTCAAGCCGTCGTCCGAAACGCATAGTCATGGTCCTCAGTCGATTTGCGATTGGTGGCCCATGCACACAGGCTCAATCACTTGGAAAAATCCGTGGATAGCAACCGCTTGGCGCGGCGTAGGGATGCGGGGAACCTCGGCGTGGTGATCGTAGATCATGGCTCGCGTCGCGCCGAGAGCAATGCGCTGTTGGTCGACGTGGTAGCCATGTTCCGCCAACTGACCGGTCTCGGTAACGTCGAAGTCGCCCACATGGAACTTGCCGAGCCGACCATCGCCCAGGCATTTGCTAGCTGTGTCGAGGCCGGAGCGAAGCAGGTGGTGGTGTTCCCCTATTTTCTCGCCCCTGGTCGTCATTGGTCCGAAGACATCCCCCGGCTGGCAGCGGATGCCGCCAAAAGTCACCCGGGCGTCGACTATCTGGTGACAGCACCGTTGGGTCTGCACCCGCTCATCGGCCAAGTCATCGAGCAGCGAATTGAAACGTGCCTGAATGCTCAAACGGGTGGCCCGCTGTGCGATCTGTGCGACCGTGTTCCCCGATGCGCCAAAGGCGAGCCCTAAGCGCAAGCGCCCGGAGCATTCACCACGTCAACTCGCAGATAACGTTCTGACACTTCGAAACTACTCCGGGCGCTGACGCTTACGGCTCGCCTGCGGTTCAACTCTCGCCGACATCCTGCCGATTGTACCGATAGGACGAATGATGCCACGATACCGCACCTTACGCGGCCGATTTCCGGGGGGACTCTCGCATGTTGTTGCGCAATTCTTGCTGTTTGATTGCTTCAATCGCCCTGCTAGCTGGGCTGCGCGCAAGCGTTGCTGGCCAGCCATTTGTGCCTGGCACGGGTGAGTTTCTGCCATTTTGCAGCGACGACTTCGAAGACCCCAACTGGACCTATCGCCTCAATCTGCCAAAAAGCAGCTACGAGCAAGACGACAACCAACGGGCACCCGGCGGTGTCTCGAACAATGGCTTGTGGCACGAAGGGGCCAAACGCGGGACGCCGGACGTCGTCAAGCGAATCGATACGCCACCTGGCGGTATCGAAGGAAGCACCGGCGCGCTGCTGCTCGCTACCAAAGACTCCGGAATCCCCGGACGCTTCTCGAACGAACAGATGCAAGACGACCTGTTGATGAAAGTCGACCGCAAGTTAGGCCGGGTGATTCCCGTCGACTGGCAACCGAGCTGCACGGTGCGGGTTTACCTGCCCGAGTTCGACAAGTGGGAAAATCGCACCGGGGCGTCGTTTGGAATGCGAGCGGACTGCCGGGGCACTCGGAGCGATGGCGAGACGCTCACCTTCTGGCCCGGTATGTTTATTCTCTTTCGTAGCGAAACCTCGAAGAGCACCGATGCCGACTTCGCACAGCTTTCGATTCGTTCAAACCCTCGTGGCCAAGATATTGCCAGCCTCAAAATGGAAGAGCCGGGCTGGTGGACTCTTGGCATGTCGTTCTCGCCTGACGGACAGATTCACTATTACGCCAGCCCGGGGGTCGACGACCTGACCGAAGACGACTACCTGACATCGCAGTTCGCCTACAACTACAAGTGCCTCTGCTTCAACAATTTCTTTTTCAACGTCGCCAACTGGGACAATGGCCAGTCGTGGAGTACCCCTTGGACGATCGACGACCCGAAGATTTTCGTGATCCCGCCCCACGGCAAAGTCGCGACCGACATCATTCGCAAGAAGGGGGAGCGGGTACCGACCTTCCCGGTCACCGAAGAACATGAAGCCGACAAGAAGAAGAGCGGGATACTCGGTGGGTTGTTTGGGCGGCGACGCTAGCGAGGGGGAATGACGGGGAAACTTCATTGCCCCAAAGCGAGCGCCATCACTTCGTCGGTTGCGCAGTCACAATGACTACGACATTCGATCAAAATCGGGCGATCCGATAAAGCAGAAAAACTCGTAAGTCGCTACCCGATAGCAACTTACGTGCTGTTTAGAGGCAGCAAGCCAACTCTGGCCCACCAACTGCATTTATCTTCGCTCGTGCACATCCGCTGATCCCAGCGTGGCTAGGTTGGCCGCGAAGCGGATGCCGCACGAACCTGAAACGTCCCGCCACGGGACTCCCGGAGGAGATGCCATGTTTACGAAGTCAGTTGCCCCCGTTGCCGCGTCGCTTTGTGTTTTGCTCGCCGCCACGACGGCCAGTGCCCAGCGTGGGCAGTCGCCATTCTATGGAAATCAGAGCTATGGAAATCAGTTTTATGGTGGCCAGCAGCACGTTCAAGTCGCGCTGCCGATTCATCAGGTTCACAACCTCTCGCAGCAGTTGAGCTATCAGTTGCGATTGTTCGCGGCCGACGCCCATCGCCACCTCGCCGGTAGTCGTCACTACGATCACCTGTGCGGCGACATCCGCGACGCGCAACGTGAGTTGGCCGACCTCGATCAGGCGATCCACGAAGCGGCTCACCGTCCCGACCGCTGGGACCGCGTTGCTCGCCGGGCTCGCGATGTCGAGAAGGACATCTGCGACGTTCGCGACGAACTAAACGACGCACTCAGCGACCGCCGCTTCTTCGCGCCACAGGCTGGACCGATCGGTCACGAGTTCGTGCCGTTTAATCGCCAAGTGATTCCCCAGCAGCGGTCGGGCCTTGGCATTGCCGTTCAGTTCGGTGGTGGCAAGCCATCGATCCGTCTGGTCAACGACCAATCAACGCAACGTCAGTTCTACGGTGACCGCCACCACGTCGGTCGCCCCATCCTGCCGGTCGACCCCTGTGACCAGCTCCGCTCGCAAGCGGCGACATTGCACAACTTGGCCAGCCAACTGGTGTCGCTAACCGCAGCTCATTGCCGCTAACGTCGAGTCGAACGGGTCCCCGGCCCGTTGTTTCTGTCAACTTCGACCGCACCGAACGGGCCGGGGACCCGTTCGACTCCTTCACAGTGGCGAGGTCGCGACGCGACTCACTCTACGTCGAGCGGCACCGGTTCACCGGCGATCCACACGGCGTTTGCTGGCCGCGAGTCGTGCAGCACTGCCGCTAGCACGTCGAGCGGATTGTCGCCGGCGCCGTCGGGGACTGGTACCGAGATCATGTCGGCGGGACGGTTCGGTTGGATGGCGCCGCAGACGCGATCGATATTCATTGCGGTTGCCGCGCTGAAAGTGCCCATTTCGAGAATCTGTTCGGGGTTCACTCGCGGATGGCGGACAGCGACCGTCCGCATTTCGCTCAGCAGGCTTAAGTCGGGGTTCGACGCCCGGCTGTCGGTGCCGAGACAGACTCGCACATTTAATGACAGAGCCTCTTCGAGCGGGTAAGGCGTGTGACCAAAATACGCATGTGTACGCGGGCAATAAACCAGCGACAGCGAGTCGCGGTGACGGCCGACGAAAGCGAGTTCCTTGCGGTCGAGGTAATTACCGTGAACGACCAGCGCCTTGGGCGAGCGAATTAACATCCGCAAATAATCGAGCGGAGCCGACCCACGCGGCACGGCCCAGGGATCCCACATACCACGTTCTTCGAGAATTGCTTGAAACCCGCCGCTGCCGGTCATCAAAAAGTCGAGCTCTTCCATCGACTCGGCCAAATGAAAAGCCACAGGCAAGTTACGCTCGCCGGAAGTGGCCACGAGTTGCCTCACCAATGGTGGCGAAACTGTGTAGGGAGCGTGGGGGCTAAGTCCTTCGAGCGAAACCCCCGGCACCGTTTCGAGCGACGGAAACGCCGAGCCTTGGCCCAACTTCTTAACCGCCGCGCTGTGCGCCGAGTTGGCCCGAGCTTGTGAGAAACCAATCACTTCGTGAAAACGAAGCGTGCGCGGGGCGCGCGGGTAAGTTAAGTAGTCACCGGCCATCGTGGTACTGATTTCGCCCACGGTGGTGACACCCATTTGCAGACTTTCGCGTTGGCCTGCGTGGATGGAGGCGACCTTTTTCTTGGCGGTCGCCCGGTGGTTGACGATCTGTTGCACCCACTCGCTCATCGCCATGCCGGGCTTGCCCAGTGGCTTCTTGCGGTCGCTGAACTCCAGATGAGTGTGTGCGTTCACGAGCCCCGGCATGAGAGCGACGTTTCCCAAATCGGTCACCTCGACGCCAGGGGGCGGCTTGCGACCAATTTGCGTCACACGGCCCGATTGAACAACGACAACACCGTCGGCCAGGGGAGGCGCGGTAACAGGAAAAACCATACGGGCACGCAGAGCTAGCAACTTATCGACCTTTTCGACTGGTGAGGGGTGGAGGCGGAGCCTGGCAGCAAGCCCCTGATTCTACCCACTTTACTCGCCAGCGGCAGGCGTAAAGTTTTGGAACTTAGCCAACTTTTGGCAATTGATCAGCCGCACGATTACGACAGATTGCCCAGATCAGCCCAGCGGCAATTACCGTGCAAATTGTGGTAAAAGCTGGGGAATGAGGCAAAGCGTCATCCCCCGCGCCACCCGTCACCCAGCCGAGCTGGTTTTGCAGCAGCCATTGCTGAAGTTCGGCGGCATACTGATTCCGGAGATGCAGCAAACCATTGTGGGTCGCGTGATAGGCGACACCGGTCCAGATGCTGCCGGTGCGAACAGCGATCCAGCCGAGTAGCAGCCCCAGCAGCGAAGCCGAAAGCGACTGCTGTAAGATTCCATGCGAGAACCCGAAAGCGACTGCCGAAACCGCAACGGCTGACCAGCCGGTAGTCGACTTTCGCAGTCCGACGAGTACAAAGCCACGGAACGCGAGTTCCTCGACCACCGCCGGTACCAATCCCAGCAGAACTAGCCTTAGCCACAAAGGGAGCACCGCAATCGCCTGCGAAAATTGCTCGAAGTCCCCCGAGGGGGGGAAAATCTCGAAGATCCACGTTCCCACTTGCAACGCAAGCGGATGGAGTAACACAGCAAGCAAGACGGCGCCCATTGGTTTCCAAAGCGAAGGTTTCGGGCTGAGTGCCAACGCCCGCCCTGGCTGACCGGCGAGTAGAAATGCACCGACCAGCGGCGGTATCAAGACGCACGCCTGGCTGAGCAATGCGATTTTTGCCATCCCGCCCACCGTTCCGAAATCGGTCAGTATTCCGCGCGTCGTAAACTGCAAGAAATAAATGGCGGCGATGCAAGCCATCGCCGCGCCGCCACCCTGCACGGCAGGGCGATCGATGTAGAGCTTCCGTAGCCACAGACCTGGGCTGAAGTTTTCGCTCTCGCGGAACAATACCGTCTCGCTGTTGAATTGGGCCACCGCCCAGCGAATCGCCAACCAGCAGCAGATGAGCGTGACGATGGTGACCGTCAGCAGGTAGGGGAGTGCTGGGCCGATGTCTCCCTCAATGGCCGAGCGCAAAAGTAGCACCATGCCCGTGATGGGAATTAGGCTGGTGCCGAGATTGAGTTCGACGTTCGGCGCAAGGGGCAACACCATCAGGGGCAGGCTGCAAAGCAGCAGGGGCATCAAGTAATACTGCCCTTCTTTCGTGCTCCGCGCAAACGCGGCGACGGCAAGGGCAAGCGCACTAAACAGGGCCGACATCGGAATCAACGCGACCACGAGCCAGACAAATGCCGACAACGGTGGTGGCTGCATTCCGAACTGGGCCATCACCACTTTGCCGGTGAGTGCCATGCTGGCGAGGTTCGCGAGCGCACTAGAGATGCTGAACGTGATGACGGTCAGCAACTTGCCGCTCACGATTTCGCTGCGGAGCGCGGGGCTGGTGAGCAGAGATTCGAGCGTTCCTCGTTCCTTCTCGCCCGCGCACAAGTCGACGGCCGGATAGAACGCTCCGGTCAACGCCCAGATGAATACAATGAACGGCAACAGCCGCGACCAGGTCCGTGTTTCACGGCCACCGCTGGGGGCGACATCTTGCGGATTGACGCTGAACGGCGCGGCCACGTCGGCCGGCACATCGCGAGCTTCGAGGTTGCCGCGAATGAGTTGGGTCTGCCACAAATCGAGCATCCGTTCGACGCGCATTTGACCTGCATCGGAGGCTTCCTTCGCCGAGTTAAAATAGACGGTGGGCCGGGGTGGCTCGCGAGCGCCGAGCGATTTGCGATTGGCACTTTCGGTCGCCGGCGATTGCAGCCGGGTGATCTCGTCCGCGAAGCCGGGCGGAAAGTAGACAACGACATCGGAGTCGCCACTTGTCAGCGCTTCGCGGGCGATACGCAACTGGTTGTTGTCGTTGCCAGCCGAGTCGTGAAACTTGAGCGCGAACTTGGGGGGCTGCGACCCCGGCGCGAACAGCGACAGTGCGAATTGTTTGTCGGCAAAAAGGGGCGGAGTGATGCCGTCAAGTTGTTCGGCACCAATCACCCACACCTGGGTGTTGTGGTCTCTGAGAAACCCGGCTAATTGCATCATTAGCGCGCCAAGCATCGGGTACAACAACACCGGCAGCACGGCCACCATAAACAGCGACCGCCGATCGCGAAACTGATCGCGCAGCTCACGGTGCCAAATGAGTTTCACATTTCGCCAGTTCACGCGACCTCCTCCGCCCGCGCCGCTTGCTCGGCACGACCGACGAGGGCGAAGAAGATATCTTCGACATCCTGTTCGCGATATTGCTCACGCAACTCAGGGAGCGTTCCTTCAGCAAGTTTCTTGCCGCGGTGCATGATCGCGACGTGTGTGCAAAGCCGTTCGACTTCGCGCATGATGTGTGTCGAGAAGACGATACACTTGCCTTGATCGCGAAGCTCGACAATCGTCTCCAGCAAATTCCTGGCGACGAGCACATCGAGTCCGTTGGTTGCTTCGTCGAACACTAGCACCTGCGGATCGTGGACGAGCGCGCGTGCGATGGCGACCTTTTGCTTCATGCCGGTCGACATTTTGCCCCCCATCACTTCGCGGATGTCGTCCATGCGAAGGCGGGCAAAAACCGCTTCCATTCGCTCGCGAAGTTCGGTCGGTTCGATGCCATGCAGTCGGCCGCAATAGTCGACCATCTCCCAGGCGGTCATGCGGTCGTAGACCGCCGTGTTGGCCGCGATCACACCGATCTGGTGCCGTACGAGTTCGGGCTGCGTTTCAACATCGAATCCGTTGACACGGGCGACGCCCGATGTTGGTTTGATGAGCGTGCAAAGAATCCGCAGCGCGGTCGTCTTGCCTGCCCCGTTGGGTCCGAGGATGCCAAAGACTTCGCCCGGATCTGCGTGAAACGAAAAGTTATCGAGCGCCGTCTGCGGACCAAGCCGCAAATCATCGTAGACCTTCGTAAGTCCCGAAACGTCGATCATGCAGAGTCACCGAATAAAACGAACCGCAGAGGACGCAAAGAGCGCGGAGCAAGAAAAGGGAGCGAAAAAGTGTTAGCCAAACTTAGCACAGTTGAACACATATCAAACGAAACGAGGCCTGTTTTGGACTCTTCGCCATCGTCCCTACTTCTCCTAACTGTGTCCATCAGTGTCCATCTCTGGCTATTTCGTCCTCCGCGCTCCCCGCGTACTCTGCGGCATTTTCCAGCTTTGAGAGGCAAGCCTAGCTTACAACTGGCAGCGACGGTAGCGTAGACTCGGCCGTCTGTCGCGTCTCGACCTCGTTGTCGATCAGGTCGTAGAAGACATTCCGCTGGCGCGGCTTGTAACCTAACTCGGCGATCGAATTGCGGATGTCGTCAAGCGTCAGAAAATGGACCGTTCCCGCCTCGGCGACGACGTTTTCTTCGAGCATTAGGCTCCCCATGTCGTTGGCCCCGTAGAGCAAAGCCATTTGCCCGATCTTGAGTCCTTGGGTCACCCAGCTCGATTGGATGTTAGGAATGTTGTCGAGGTATAGCCGCGACACGGCATTCGTCTTGAGGTATTCAAAGGACCCGACCGTCGGCGTGTCGGCCATTTGGGTGTTTTCGGATTGAAACGTCCAGCAAATGTAGGCCGTAAACCCGCCCGTTTCGTCTTGCAGTTCGCGGAGGCGGTCGAGGTGTTCGATACGCTCGGCAAGCGTCTCGATGTGACCGAACATCATCGTTGCACTGCTTTTGCCCCCCAGTTCGTGCCATACCCGCATCACGTTAAGCCAATCGTCGGTCATCACCTTGCCCCGCGTGATGGCCGAGCGAACGCGGTCGACGAGAATCTCAGCACCGCCACCCGGGAGGCTACCGAGGCCAGCCACCTTCAATCGCTCAAGCACAGTGCGCAATGGCAGTTTGGCGATTTTGGTGAAATGATGAATCTCGGGGGGACTGAACCCGTGGATATTTACCTGTGGATAGTGGGCCTTAATCGTGCTGAGCATCTCTTCGTACCACTCCAGCGGATACTCGGGGTGCAGCCCTCCTTGTAGCAGAATTTGCTCGCCCCCTATGGCCACAGTCTCTTCGATCTTAGCCAAAATTTCTTCGATCGGCAGCGTATAGCCCCCCGCTTCTTTGGGCTTCCGATAAAACGCACAAAAGTCGCAAACGGCGGTACAGACGTTCGTGTAGTTGATGTTTCGGTCGATGTTGTAAGTACGATACGACTCGGGGTGCATACGCCGCGTCACCTCGTCGGCCGCGCGACCGAGTGCCGCGAGGTCGTTCGACTCCAGCAGCGCGAGTCCCTCAGTAGGTGTCAGCCGTTCGCCGGCCACGGATTTACTCAGCAGATAGTCGATATTCGTTTGATGTAGCACCCAAAAAGTCCTCAGGCGAGCCGTTAGCGTTAGCGAACGGAGTAGGTAACGTAATCAGATCAGACCCAGCGAAACGCACTCCTTGCGAAAACGCATGATCGCATCTCGCTCTCGATCGCCGAGCGTGTAACGCAGGTAATGCTGCAGATAGTGCTTCGCTTGCACTACCGTAAGTCCCACTCGCATTGACTCGATTTTGGCGATTTCGTCGATGCTGGCGACCCCAGCATCGCGGGCCGCGTCGAGATGCGCGGCAAGCCCATCGGCATCGCTTTCAAGATCGCGGGCAACCCACGCAGCGAACACGAACGGTAGGCCAGTAAGCTCAAACCAACGCTGGCCCAAGTCCCACGTTTCGACATAATCGGCCGAGGGCGTTTGCATGGCCCGGTCGCCAATCACCAGCACCGCATCGGCCCGGGCGCGATCGGGCGACACACCAATCGGAAGCGGTCGTAACTGTGGTCGTACCTCAACGGCATGATGCAGCAGTATCTGAGCGAGTGCCGCGCTGGTCCGCGAACCTTCGTCGAGCGCGAGCGTCGCTACTTCCGCCGGCGGTTTGCGGAAATAAACCTTTACACTCCAGACTGGACCTTCGCAGGCAATGCAGGCCGATGAAATGAGTTGCGTTGTTCCCTGGCCAAAGTCTCCCAGGGGAAACGGCACTTGCCGAGAGTGCCCCTGGCGAAAATATTCGACGATTGGCACCAGAGCGACATCGAGCAGCCCTTCGGCCAATCGGTCGGCCAAGCGACTCGGCAGGTCGAGCGAACGGGTAGCGTCGGGCAACTCGCGGCCCAGGTGCCATATCAGCGGTTTCGAATTCAGATACGACACGGCCCCAATGCGCAGTGGTCGTGCAGCGGATTCGCTATCTACTTTCGAAATGGCCGACGTTGTGTTCATAGCTGCTGGCTTCACGTCTCTCAACTCATTCTGTTAACCGCAAGTAGCGACAAACTATTAACCCGATCAGTTGAGCTCGACCTTGGTGAAAGCGCGCAGGCCTTGCCGCAACGGGACAATGGCGGCGATCGCTCCGACCACCGTCGATGCGACAAGCCCACCGGCCAGCCAGTAGCCAACATTCTCGGGTCGCATCCATTGACTCTGGAAGGGGCTCTTGTCGGCTATCAAGTAAAAGTGGCAGGGCAAAGCGGTCAGCACCACGATAACGATGATGTAGAGTGCGCTTAAGACCAAATTCAGCGTCCCCCCAAAGCCGGCGGCGATTTTCGACGGCGATGTCTCGCGAAAATCGGGCATCATTGCCCCCAGCCCAACGGCAATGGACGACAGCCCAATGCACAGCAGCAAGCAAGTGTATTGATGCACCAGCACGACGATCAATTCAACCTGCAGCATCAAGTCGCTAATCAAAATCAGCAGACCGCAAGGAACCCAAGAACCGAGCGCGGCAAATACGAACTTGCTCCACAGAATCGTCTTGCGGTCAATGGGCAGCAGTCCGAGAATCCAAAACCGCTGGCCTTCCAGGCTGATCATCGGATAGATGAACCGCGTCGTAAACGTCGACAAAATCAGTCCCACGACGGCAAGGTTCAAAAAGCTGACGAGATTGACCCAAGCGATGTAACTAATGTCGTTAATCGGGTTACTAAAGCGATCGATGTTCAGGAAGTAGAGCCCCAGCAATCCGAAGAAGATCATGAACTGCAGCCACTGTACCGGGTCGCGACGCAAAAGTCGCCAATCCTTCACCAGTAGCAACCGCACGGACACCGGAAATGCGAAGAGCAGCACATCCGCCATGCGGTCAATCCAAGCGACTCGCTGGCTGGTACGGCGGGTTTGTCGCTCAGTCAGCGAGTTCATGCCCGCACGGAGCAGGTACTTACCGCTCCACACGACCAGCAGGTGCAACAGCAGCGCGTTGCTGATGAGCAACGTCAAGTACATGCAGCTTTGCACGACCGGCATTTCAAATCCGCCACTGCTAGTGACGCCATCGTGCCAGGGGCGGGCCGCTTCGAGCAGCCCGTTGCTAAGCCACGAACTGGGGAGCCACTCTTGTTGGGTAAATTGAAATCGCTTGATTGTCGACTGAAACCATTCGTTGCCGAACAGTTCGCTTTGTGGTCCGCTGACCGTTTGCCAAATGTTACGCGCGGCGATCAAGATCGCGCCGAGCGCCGTTGCCGCGACCAGGGCGACTTTAAGTTTTGGCAGCTTCGCGACCAGCAGCAAACAAACCAGCGCTCCGAGTCCACACGGGATGTAAACAAACGCGAAAATCAGCGGTACGATCATTGCGAAATACCACCATGGCGCTTGCATCACAATACCGTAGGCGAGCATCATCGGACTTGCCAACAGAAAAAATCCCCAGCTACTTAGCAGCACAGCCTCTTGGAACTTGTGCAGTGTGACCCGCTCGGCACGCGCCGGTAGTGTGAGCAGCAGGCGCGTATCGGGCGCGCGAAACAGCGTGCTGTAGAGAATGACGCCCGACGAGAAAACGAGCATCACATTAAGCGAAGCAAAGAACAGATGGAATAACAGCTTGGTCGTCTGCGCGTGATAAGTTGACCCAGGCCGGCCGACTTGCTGGACGATAAAGTCGAAGGCCGCATAGAACAATGCAAACAAACCGAGCCAAAACACGGCGCTGAGCGAAATGACAAGTATCGATCGCAACCGAGCTTGGGCGAAGAGTTGCGAGAAGCTCGTTCGGGCGATATGAATTCGCATCCACCAAAAAAGCTGGGCTTCACGATCTTCGCCCGGCAGGGCCCGATAGCGAACAGACGCAAATGACTCGCCTGACGAACCAGAATTTGATGGACCAGAATGTGCGGTGCTGGCGGACATCAGGCGTTTACTTCGATGCTCTTGTTGTCGACCAAGTTCGCCGAGTTGGCCGGTTGCTGGTTGTCGCGATCGAGCAGCGTAAGATAGAGACGCTCGAGCGTTTCGCCGGCCGCATTGTGCAGCGTTCTTAGTTCTTCGACCGTCCCGAGAAATAACATCCGTCCCCCTTGCATGACACCGATGCGGTCGGCGATCTCTTCGGCGGCGGCGAGCGTGTGGGTCGACATGAACACACACAGCCCTTGGTCAACCTCGTGCCGGAGTAGGTCTTTCACCAGACGAATACTGTGGGGGTCGAGACCGACCAACGGTTCGTCGATGACCAGCACCTGAGGACTGTGAAGCATTGCGGCGGCAAACACGGTCCGCTGCTTCATGCCATGCGAAAAACGCTCGGTCAGTTCGTCGACAAACGACTCCAGTCCAAATCGCTTGACTTCGCGATCGACGAGGTCTCGCGATTCGCTGCCGCCGTGGCCATACATTTCGGCGACGAATCGCAGGAACTCGCGACCGGTCAGTTTGTCGTAGAGGTAAGGTTGGTCGGGGACGTAGCCGATCGTTGAAACGGCTTGGCGGGTATTTTTTGAGACGTCGTAGCCACCGACGATGACGGTCCCGGAATCGGGTCGGAGCAAGCCGACAAGCATTTTGAGTGTGGTTGTCTTGCCGGCACCGTTATGGCCCAGGAGAGCAAACAACTCGCCTCGGCGAAGCGTGAGTTGCAACTGATCGACGGCGACTTTATCGCCATAGCGGCGGACGACATTGTTGAATTGAACGATTGATTCCATGCCGACTCGGGCCGCGTCTCGTGGGCGAGTTAGTCGTCGTCTCGGGCTTCCACACCGCCGTCCAACCCTCCCTGCAAGCCTTCTTCAAGTTCGGGTGTGGTCATCGTCGCGACCCGATCGAGTTCGAGGAAATCTGCCGCGACTCGCTTCGACTCGTCGTCGTCGAGCCGGTCGAAGCGAAGGCGTACGTTAAGTAGCTGTGCCTCTTGGCGAACGACGGTTCCGTCATCAGACACCCACAGCTTAGCGCGACATCGATCGTCTGTCGAGACGCCAACATCGGAGAGGCTGCGAAACTCGATCCGCCGTGTGTTGGTTAGCCGTTGATTGTAGTAGAGCGGTTCTTCGGCGACGACTTTCGCTTGCATCAGTTCGAAGGCCCCACTCGGGCCGCCAAACGGGTTGTAAGTTTCGCGTTGCCACTGTTGGCCAACGGTTACCCCCAGCAACTTCGGTTCCGGTGTGAGGTCGCTGCTAAGTGGTCCTTGTGCCGTCCAGGGATAGTCGAAGCGCTGGAGCGAATCGCCATATTGAATGCGGACTTTCAGGCTTCCGCCAATGACGTGACCAGAGATCTTTACCGAGGTCGGCAATTCATTGACGGTGACACTCGTATCGAACGACGCGAGATTGCCGAGTGGATCAAGCACGGTTCGTGTCCGCGTGTCGACGGTAAGGTCGCCCAGATGGTCGACCATCTTACTCATCCAGCGCGGTACCATTTGCGCGAGCGGCACTTGGCGAAGCCTAACTCGGCTGTGGATTTCAGAGGTCTTCTCCGCACCTGACACAACTTGATAGGCGGCGATCCCGACATTCTTGCCCGCCATGCTAATCGACCAACTCACGGGTTCGAGGGCGGGTGTTCCGGTGGGCGGGGCTTCTCCCTGCAAGAACGCAGGCATGATCTTCGCGCCGACGAGCCACGTCATCGAAACGATCCACAGAACCAGCACTAAAGCGGTGAAGACTCGATTGCCCATGGGGGTTCCTTCGTGTCAATGCGTTCGTTGGAGCCCTCAGTCTAACCCGATTCGGCGTACCAATCGAGCGAGTGGCGTTAGGTGGCGACTCGTTATTACTAAATACCTTAGAAACCGGCGAACGGCCTCACGAAACTCAGCGAGATTTGACTCATTGAGGTGAAAAAATGTTCGTGACTGAGCTCCCGATTTCATTCACTCAAGGCGGCCGGCTCATTAACTTTCCCAGAAAATCGCATCGGCCCAAAGTTTTGCAACTTATTATCCAGTAACCACTTGCGACAAACCATTGCGCATAATCCCCCAACTTTTTACGGATTCGCGCATTGATTTCGTATTTGCCTTTGGTAGTATGACCCGAACTACAGCTCCCCTCGTCGTTCGGTTCCGCAGGAGGTAGAACATGGCTCTCAAGACTTATTTCGTGCAGGAGTGCGACACGTGCGGGCGAAACCTGCAAGTGCGTGTCGAGTACCTGGGCAAGCTGGTTGTTTGTCAACACTGCGGCGCTCGGTTCCAAGCTTGTGAACCGACGAGAAAGCATCCACGAACGCCGGCCAGTCAATCTCTGCTCGAACGAGCCGATAAACTCCTTGAGCAGGCGGCGCGCAGCGGTATTAATGTAGGTTAAACCAGTCGGCGTGGCCTCTCCGCTAGTAGCGGGCAAACCGCTTGAGGTCTGTCCAGTAGTTGGGGTACGTCTTGGCCGAGCATCCTGGGCCAACAATTTCGACATCTGGAATCCGCAATCCCGCGAGCGCGAGGCTCATCGCCATTCGGTGGTCTTCGTAAGTTTCAATTCGCGCCGATTTCAGCGGACCCGGATGCACGGTAAATCCGTCGTCCCGTTCTTCGATCACCGCGCCGAGCTTCCGCAGTTCGACGGCCAAATTACCGATGCGGTCAGTCTCCTTGAAGCGGTTGTGGCCTATCCCGCGAATCGTCGTCGCTCCGTCGGCGAATAGCGCAACGGCGGCCAGAGTTTGGGCCGTGTCGCTGATTGTGTTCATGTCGACGTCGATGCCGTGAAGTTTCTTGGGGCCAACGACGCTGATTGAATCGGTGCCCCGCTCGATCTGGCAACCCATTTTTTCGAGGCAGCCGACGAATGCCACGTCGCCTTGCAGGCTCGCCGCCGAGAGTCCCGGAACCGTCACACGACCGCCGGTGATTGCCGCCGCCGCCCAAAAATAGCTGGCGGCCGAGGCGTCGGGTTCGATCGAGTAATCGCACGGACGATAAACTTCGCCACCGGGCAGTCGGAAAGATGTCAGTGATTGATTGGCTTCGCAGGCGATACCAAACTCTCGCATCACGGCCAGCGTCATCTCGACGTAGGTTTTCGAGACAAGCGGGCCGTCGATAACTAGCTCGACTGGCCCCCTTGCCAGCGGTGCGGCCATCAACAATCCGCTCAGGTACTGACTCGAAATGGCGCTTGCGACCACGACCCGGCCTCCAGCAAGTCCGGTCCCTTCGACTGTGACGGGGGGACAACCATTGCCGTTGAGCGCGGTGGCCTTGGTGCCAAACTGATTGAGCGCTTCGAGGAGGTCGCCAATCGGTCGTTCCCGCATCCGGGGGACACCGTCGAGCGTGAACTTTCCGTTACCAAGCGCGACCATCGCGGTAAGAAAGCGAATCGTGGTGCCGCTATTACCGACAAATAGCTCGGCGCGATCGACGTTGAAACGCCCGCCGGTTCCGCTGACGACGAGTGTCTCACCAGCACTACACGTTTCGACGTCGATGCCCAAACTGGCGAGCGATTCGACCATCACCCGCGTATCGTCGCTGTCGAGCGCGCCAGTGAGCGTCGAGCGGCCTTCGGCTAGCGCCGCGCAAACGAGCGCCCGATTAGTGAGGCTCTTCGAGCCGGGGGGTGAAATCGACCCAACAATGGGGTGCGAAACGGGCTGAATAACGATCGAGTCGAGCATTGTTTGTGGAGCGTTCGCGTTTCACGCAAATTACGGCTTTGCGATTTTCCACAGGTGTTTGTGGCTCCGCACATAGATCGCGTCGCCAACGACTGCTGGCGAACCGAGTGTTTCTTCGTTTTCTCCAAAGGAGTTCTTTGCGATGACATCGCCCCCTTTTGCCAGGTCGATAACATTCATGTTGCCCCGGTCGTCGAGGGCGTAGAGCAAGTTGCCTACGGCAACGGGAGTGGCCCAATAGCTGCCACCTATGCGCTTTTTCGATGTCGTTGCACCGGTGGCCGGGTCGGCGAGCATGAGAACACCCGCGCGGCTAATCACACAAACCCCATCGCTCGTCATCAGTGGGCTGGGATTACCCGGCTTCATGCTCTCGTTGGTCCACAAGACTTCGGGCTCGCCCGCCGAGGCCATTGAAATGGCTGTCAGGCCATCACCCGGCACGAGCAACAGATCATCGAACGCTACGGCCGACGGTATCGACGACCCTTTGATACTCGGCTGAGCCCAAAGTTTCTTGCCGTCCGCCAGGGCGTAAACCGTGACTCCGTCGTTACCTTGCAACAGCACCGCAGAAATTCGCTTCCCCTCGAACGGAAACTGTGCGACGACCGGCGAAGCCCAATTGGCCCCGGGCGGACGTTTGACTTGCCACCGCGTCTCGCCCGTCTGACAATCGACGCCGGCCGCGAAGCTATCGCCCTGACATTCACAAAGCACGACGACCACACCGTCGCCGACAACGGGGGACGACGACATGCCGACATCGTTACCCAGACGGGGATGGTCGAGCACAAGCCCTCGATACCACAGCAGGTTGCCAGCGAGGTCGTAGCAGATCAAATCGTTAGACGAGTAGAAAGCGAAAATCCGCTCGCCATCACTCGCCGGTGTCGGTGCCGCATTCGCGCTAGTGGGATGACATTGCGTGCGACCGGTGGCCCAGTTCTGGCGATGCCAAAGCTGTTCGCCAGTATCGGCTTCAAAAGCGACAACGTGCAGCTTCGTACGGTCGAGTCCGTCCGACGCAGTCACTACGACGCGGCCATCGACGACGATTGGACTCGACACGCCGCGCCCGGGGAGGTCGGCCTGCCAGGCAACGTTCTTGCCCGTGGCAATGTCCCATTCGACGGGAATGTCGCCGGCCGGAACGGCACTCTTGCCGCCTAAACCGCGAAATTCGAGCCAGCCAGTTGGGGTTTCCGCAACGGCGGAGCTGGCGATCAAGAGTAATAAAGTAGGCAATGATCGCATGATATTACGTTCTTTCGGAAGTGAATCGTTCGGGCCGCGAGGCGAGAGGATACGCAACAGCTATTCAACACCTTCAATTTTGCCACCCAGCGGATCGCAAACTCGCAGTGCGAACTCCCACGACTGGGCCCACGGTTCGGTTTGTTCGTTTTGACAGACCTTCAGCAGTATCTCGTTCTTTCCCTTCTTGAGCGTCACTGGCACGATGTATTGATCGCCGTCGCCGCCAGCGTGATAAACGACACTTTCGGCAACGAGTTTGCCGTTGAGCCACAGCTTCGTCGCATTATGCGACATGTATCGCAAGTTGGCCGTATACGCCTGTGGCGACTCGATGGTTGCGTAAGCGTAAGCGACCGCTCCCTTTTCGTTGTCAAACGGCTCTGCCAAATCGACGAGCCCCATCGGTGCGTCGCTAACAATTTCTTGCCACTTCACCTCGCCGTTCTTGCCATCGTAGCCGGTTCGCAAGTCGATCGATTCTTCAGGCGGATAGACGGCAGCGAATCCATCGCCATCGACATTGTCGAATGGACCAAGGATACGCCAGGTCGTGATAAAGCCAAGTTGCTCGACAATATCGACTTCGACACCAAGTTGATCGAGCGCAGTGGCACAAGTGCTGAGCTGATTGGCGTCGCGAGCCGAGGCGAAGGCCAGCTTGAGTAGTTCGGTCCGCTTGGCGTCGTCGTCGAGTTTGTTCGAGGTGTCAATTAATGTCGCCACGGCATCGTACCGCAACTCTAAGTCAGGATCGTTGTAGAAGTCGGGCAACAACTGACTCGCCGCTAGCGGGTCAATTTCTTTCAGCCATTCATAGGCCACTCGCCGAGCACGCGGCGGATGTTCGGTGTCAACTAAATAGTCGCGGAGCATCTCCATCGGAATCTCTTCTCCGCGAGATTGAGCATTCGCGAGTGCCGTGTCGGCCGCGTTCCGAATCCAGTTTTGCACGAGCCGATCATCGACGGGAACCGCCGACAAAATGCGCGGTACGTCGGCTACTTTGGCCATCGACGCAACTCTGAGCGCATCGGCAAGCTGCGGACTATTCGAGCCATCGACCTTCGCAGTTTGAAGAGTCATTAGCGCATCGCCCAGTTCATCGGCAGCCACGGGAGAAGCGAGCAGCGCAAGAGCAAGCAAGTAGTCAATGTATCGCATCGATAAATCCTCAGGCGAGCCGTGAGCGTTAGCGACCGGAGCGTTTCCAGTGCAGCTAGGATGGAACCAATCAGCAGAGTATTCTACAGAATGCGGCTCACAATGCGAGCATCTTCGAAATCGAACGGAAACATAGTCGAAAAATCATGCGAAAAGTCAAAACAGGTGGTGGCTGGCCGGCCGTGTTCTATTCGTTTCGAAAAGCTCGCGAGGCGGGGGGATTTCTTAAGTTTTGGAAGGCAATGCGGAGCAAAAATGCCTGCAAGACTTGCGCGCTCGGCATGGGTGGCCAAAACGGCGGCATGGTCAACGAAGCGGGGCATTTTCCCGAAGTCTGCAAAAAATCGATGCAGGCAATGGTTGCCGACATGCAGGGAGCCATAAAGCCCGAGTTTTGGCAGCAATATACACCAGCGCAACTCCGCAGTTTCTCGCCGCGAGAGCTTGAGCATTGCGGACGACTCGTCGACCCGGTCGTCTTCACCCGCGCAACGGGCCGCTACACACCCATCACCTGGGACGACGCCTACGAGCGTATTTGCCGCAAATTCGCGAGCATGCTACCCGACGAAACGTTTTGGTATTTCAGCGGCCGCAGCAGCAACGAAGCGGGCTTTCTGTTGCAACTATTCGCCCGGCTCTACGGCACCAACAATGTCAACAACTGCAGCTTCTACTGCCACCAGGCGAGTGGAGTCGGACTCACAAGCGTAACCGGTAGCGGTACTGCAACGATCGAACTCGAAGACCTCGACAAGGCCGACTTGATTTTTGTGATCGGCGGCAACCCTGCGTCGAACCACCCGCGGCTGATGACCACGCTCAAGAACTGCCGCCGGCGCGGTGGCGAAGTGATTGTCGTCAATCCGATCGTCGAGACCGGCATGGTCAACTTCAGCGTGCCGAGCGATCCGTGGAGCCTGCTTTTTGGTTGCAAAATCGCCAGCCTTTACGTTCAGCCCCATATCGGCGGCGATTTGGCCATGCTCTATGGGATCATGAAGGCAATCGTGGCGATAGACGCCCACGACGAAGCCTATTTGAACACCGCAACAACCGGCTGGCCGGAACTCCGCGCGCGAATTAACGAGCTGACATGGGACGAAATCACGACCAAGAGTGGTGTCGCTCGCGAACAGATCGAAGAGCTGGCCCGCCGCTATGAAAAAAGCAAAAGTGCCGTTTTTAGCTGGACTATGGGCATCACTCACCATGCTCACGGTGTGCTGAGTGTGCAAGCAATTGGCGCGCTGGCACTCATGCGCGGCATGGTCGGCAAACCGGGCGCGGGGCTCATGCCCATTCGCGGGCACTCGAATGTCCAGGGAATTGGCTCGGTTGGTGTCACGCCGCAGCTCAAGCAAGCGATCTTCAATAGCGTCGAACAACTACTCTCGGTGAAGCTGCCGACAACCGCCGGGCTCGACACGATGGCCTGCATGGAGGCGGCCGCGAACGGTGTACTCAAGTTTGGCCTTTGCCTCGGTGGCAATCTCTATGGTTCAAATCCCGACTCGACGTATGCTGAGAAATCACTCGCTGGGCTCGAACAACTCGTCTACCTAAGCACAACGCTCAACACGGGACACGCCTTTGGGCTCGCCGACGAAACGATCATTCTGCCGGTGCTCGCCCGCGATGAAGAACCTTACTCAACGACCCAAGAGAGCATGTTCAACTACGTCAGGCTCAGTGACGGCGGTCCGCGACGCCTCGCGGGACCACGCGGCGAAGTCGAAATCATCGCCACCATCGCTCAGCGGGTTTTTGAATTACGCCGCGACGCCGACGCCCAAAGCGAACAGGTCAAACGCCTCTCAACGCTCGACTGGAATGCGATGCAAGACACGGGCCGCATTCGCGAAGCCATCGCCAAAGTTGTGCCCGGTTTCGACAAGATCGGCCAGATCGGCGAAACCAAGCAAGAGTTCCAAATCCCCGGCCGAACGCTACACACGCCTCAGTTCGCCACCGATGATGGCCGGGCGAAACTGCACACGCACGAATTGCCACCGCTCGAAGGCAAACCGGGCGAACTGCGGCTGATGACCATTCGCAGCGAGGGACAATTCAACACCGTGGTCTATGAAGATTACGACCTCTATCGTGGCATCGAAACTCGCGATGTGATTCTCATGCACCCCGATGATCTTGGTGAGCGAGAACTCAAGGATGGCGACCTGCTCACCGTCCACGGCCCCGCCGGTTCGCTCAGCCGCGTCAAGGCGACGGCGTTCGAGAACATCCGCGCAGGAAACGCGGCCATGTACTATCCCGAAGCCAATGTGCTCGTGAGCCGCAAGCTTGATCCGAAAAGCAAGACGCCAGCGTTTAAGTGCGTGCCGGTGCGAGTCGAGCGATGGGTGGAGAGGGCGAATGTGTTGCCGGTTTTGGTCGGCAGTCGTTAATTTCATGGGGCAACGCAGACATAGCATCTCGGTAAGCACCTCCGTCTGGCGACGGTAGCTACAAAGAAGTAGCCATCGCCCGCTGCGTCAACAATTCGAGCAACCCCACCGTCGCTCGCTTATTCGGCAGCGGTTGCCCCCGCATCAAATCGGGATCGGTATGAATTCCGGGGTTTAGCTCTGGTAGTCCCACGCAACTGGGGCAGCCGTCGGGGCAGGGGCAATCGGCCACAATTTCGTAGCAAAGCGCGATTAGCGACGTAATTTTGCTAAAACCCTTCTCGCAGTAGCCAAGCCCGCCCGGATAGCGATCGTAGAGAATCAGCGTGCTGCGACTCAAATTCTTGCTGTCGACCACGCCCCCCAAATCGCGACGGTCGCACATCGCGATGATCGGGAGCGCGACTACCGCGAGGTTTCGCAGGCCAACGACTCCTTCGCTCGCGCGGTGGCCTTGTTGGTTCATAGCGACACGCGTCGCGTCGTCGGGGGCGAGCCAGACGCCGGTGGTTACGAGGTTTTGGGCCGGTATGTCGACGGGGCCGAGGCCAATGTTTTCTCGTGTCGTGAATTTGATTTTCTTGAACGCGACCGTTTGCCAACTCACGTCGACATCGCCATAGCCGACGGTCGCGCCGTCGATGGCTGAACTGCTCGCCCGCCCACCAGTAATGAGCACGTTGTGTTCGAGCACCGCTTGCGTGTAGTAGTCGGTCTCACGGCGATCGACGTAGGCGATTTTGCCATTAAGATCGAGCTCGCGGACGAGATAAGTCTTGCCATCATGCAAGTATATCGCTTCGGGGTGAATCAGCTCGGGAGCGCTGATCGAGTCGACGTTGGCAATCACCGAGTGCTCGGTCGAATCGACGGTGGGAGCGCCGCTAGCGAAAATGTCCTTCCGCGAGGTAGCTTTGCTCTGCAACACGATGCTAAACGTGTTGTCGCTCATGTGACGCAGGCTAATGCCGACTGCGGGATTTTGTCCACCAGGACAGAAAAATTGGTCGCCCACTTTGACAAGTTGCTGTTCGTCGGCGAGCAGCTCGACGATTGGCGGAGCCATCGCCCCAAACCGGTCATAGTCGCGGTCTTCGAGCGGCAGCTCAAACGCGGCCGCCTTTAGGTGACGAGCCAGCACGAAAGGATTCTCGGGATCGACCACCGCGTGTTCAGGCGACTGGGCGAAGAAGTACTCCGGGTGACGAAGCAGATATTGGTCGACCGGATCGTTCCCTGCGAGCAACACCGCGAGGCTGTCGCCCTGGCGGCGACCGCTGCGGCCCGCTTGTTGCCAGGCGCTGGCGATGCTGCCGGGGTAGTTTACCAAGAGTGCGACATCGAGCGATCCGACGTCGATACCGAGCTCTAGGGCATTGGTCGACGCGACGCCGCGCAGCTTGCCGGTGAACATATCTCGCTCGATCGACCGCCGCTCGTCGGGTAAATAGCCGCCGCGATAGGCCCTGACGTGCGACGCGAGGGGCGAGTGTTGCTGTTCGAGTTTCTCGCGAGCGTAACGCTGAATGAGCTCGGCCGCTTGACGAGTCCGCGTAAAGGCGAGGCACTGCGCGCCGTATTCCATCGCTTCGACCAGCCAATCGACAGCATCGTCGCTGGCACTCTTGCGGGCGAGGCTATCGTGGCCGATCGGTGTGGGATTCCAGAAGACAAAAAACTTGCGACCGCGCGGCGCGCCATCGTCGTCGATGACCTGCATCTCGCGCCCCGTGAGTCGACTGGCAAGCTCGCCCGGATTGGCAATCGTCGCGCTCGCGGCGATGTAAGTCGGGCTTGAACCATAGTGCTCGCAAACCCGATCGAGCCGCCTCAGCACGGCGGCAACGTGCGCGCCGAGAATCCCCCGATACATGTGAACTTCGTCGATGACGACATACTTGAGTTCGCTAAAAAACGACGACCACTTTGAGTGGTAAGGGAGTATCGATGCATGTAGCATGTCGGGGTTCGATAACACCAGGTTTGCTTCGCTACGGATGCGCTTCCGCTGGGCGGTCGGGGTGTCGCCGTCGTAGACACCCGGGCGAATGCGCGCGGCAACGGCTTCATCGCCGGTGGTTAGTTCAATCAGACCTTTGAGTTGATCCTGCGCGAGTGCTTTGGTGGGATAGAAATAGAGTGCCCGCGCGTTCGGATCGGCGAGACACGTTTCGAGCACCGGCAGGTTATATGCCAACGTCTTACCGCTTGCAGTGCCAGTGACGATGACGAAATGCCGACCATCGCGCCCCGCTTCGAGCCCAGCGACTTGATGAGTGTAAAGCTGTTCAATGCCCTTCGATGCAAGCAGACGGGATATTCTGGCATCGAGCGGCGTCAGCGGCGACGCGAATCGACCAATCCGTGCGGGGATTTCTTCGATATGTTCAATTTGGCCACGGTAGCTGCGGCTCGCCTCGATGCGGCGGATGAGTTCTTTAACGTCCATGTCCGTTGACTCCGTTGCAATGTATACGTCCGTATAGTCATCGTATCGAATCGTCGGCTAATCGATCAAGACCTCTGGCCGAGAATGCCGATCAGGTAAAGTGGAGTGACCTTGCCGATTACGCGGACCTTAAGTAGTGGTGGCGGTTAATTTTCACCACTCGCCACAAAGTCAGCAGCCGAGGAGCCAAAAGATGCAAAATTGGCAATTTTCGCCCGAACTCCAGCATCTCTATCAAGATATCTTGGTATGGATCGGCTTCGGCACCGTCGTCGGACTCGTTGCCAAGGCGATCATGCCGGGCCGCGATCCGGGTGGGCCGATTGTTACGGTCATTCTTGGCATCGCTGGCTCGGTGATCGGATGTGGTATCGCTGGTTGTTTTTTAGATGACCAGCGAATCACGCCGATCAGTTTGGTCGGCTCACTTGTGGCCATTGCCGGCGCTTTTGGACTATTGGCCCTCTATCGCCTGTTTGGTGGCCCGACCCTAATGCCCGATTGGTGGTCCATTTGGTCGAATCGATCACCTCACCGAGAGTTTGGTCGAGAATTAGGCGAATCGGCCACGCGGCGTTCCTACAGCTCGGCTATGTACGAAGATTGATGTGTTTTGATTAAGTCGATTCAGTTTGCTATAATCGGGGTTGAGAGACACCCAATCGATACAACGCTCGAAGGGAACGAACATGACAACTCTGTCCAAAATCGCGTTTGCCCTGTCGGTCGCTGGGTTCGCTTTCACCCAATGCGAACTGGCGATTGGACAACCCCGTTCACTCGGCATTGGCCCACCGCGTGATGCAGCGAGCCAAGAACTTGGGCAAATTCGGCGTCAAGCCGTCGGCCAAGGATACACGATTGCCGACACGAACCGTCTTTCGCTCAACAATATCCGTCCGCTTCAGGTTCAAAATCTTGCCGGTACGCCACTCTCCGGTGGCGCACTCCGGCCGGTGTCCGCTGCTGCGAACAACCAAGCTGTTGCGGCTCCGTCACAGCGAGCACGAGTGGGGGGCGCTGCCGGCTTTACTGCGCCGGTAAATAAGCCGTTCACCAATATCTCGCGGCGGCCGACCGTGAGTCCCTACCTATTACTTTTTAACGACGATGACGGCACTAACGAGAATAACTTAAACTACCAAACGCTCGTTAGGCCGATGTTGCAGCAAGAGGCGTTTAACGAACAGGTCAATCGCGACCAACTGCGAATCAACCAGCAGCTCTCCGCTCTCGCGGGGCAAAACGCTTTCCAAACTCAAGGTTCCCAGCAACTAGCCCCGACGGGGCATGCGGCTGTGTTTAACAACACGATGAATTTCTTCCCACAGCGTGGCCGCTGAAACTTAACTCTACTTTTTCGCTCAGCTTAGGAATGGCTGGCCAACAACTTCCTTACTTCGATTGCGATATTTTTCACAAACGACCGGGTGCCATTTGAAAATCGGGGAGCTAAAGAAAAACCGCCACGACGCGGCGAGCGCCACGAGCACAGCGAAAAAGCTCACCGAAGGATCCTGTTTATTGACACCCTTGCGTCGGAAACTCAACGTTACTGATGCTGTTTCCAATGGCAAAGCAGCCATTTATTGAGTTTTCGATCTAAGTACGCTCGCGAGGATCAATCGACTTGGCAATTCACTGCTGGTGCTGATCGAGAGCGGTCGCGCCAATTCCGCCGTGTACTTGGCGCTCGTTGCGTCGTGGCGGTTAATTAAACAACGACCGGCAAAAAATGTCGGGGCAGCTTGCGAAATCGGGAAGTTAATTCGCGGGCGATCCTTACCCATCACTCTCGCAACTCTGCCGATAGTACTTGAGGCCGGGAATGAAAAACGTTGCGGCAGAGACGAATCCAAAAAATGTAATGCTGTAGGAAAATCCGTACGACTGCATGATGGCCATCAAGACCGCCGCTGCAAAAAGCGCGGCGGCGTGAACATAGAATGCCCCGCTCAGAATGCCCGCCTTAGCGGTGAAGACCGCGCCACTGATGATGCCAAGTACCGGCGAAAGTGTCAGCACAGGCAACCTGAGCAAGTATTCGATCACGAACAGCAGCACAACGGAAACGAGGCTCGCGGCCCAGACGTGAGCAATCTGCCGCTCGACGGCCATCACCGGCCCCGCACGATGCCGGAGACGCCAAAAGATCGGAGCCCAAACGGCCAGCCCGCCCCCCCAGAGTAGCAGATAGGGAATGGGCGTCGTCATCTGCGGCCACACCGACTGCTGAATCTGAAACCAGTTGGTCACGAGGCAAATGACCAGCAACACCAACGAGTGCCACATCCACAGCAGACCCCAATTTTCGAGCAACGCCGCATTGTGAGTTTCGCTGAAGACCCTGGCGATGATCTGCGTGAACTGTCCACTGCGCGCCGACACCGGTTCGCCGGCGAGGTAAGCTTCCAAGTCATCGGCCAAGCCCTGTGCCGATGCATAACGCAAATCTGATTGTTTCTGCAAACATCGCAGTACGATCATTTCGAGATCGCGATCGATGCGCGAATTTAACATTCGAGGCGAAACCGGTTCCTGCTCGAGTACCATTAATACGGTGTCGACCGGCGTTGGGCCCTGCAGCGGAGGTCGCCCCGTGAGTAGTGCATAGAGAAGCGCACCCAAACTATAAACGTCGCTTGCCGGGCCGACCGCACCCCGCTGCCCCGACGCTTGTTCGGGCGACATGTACGAAGGCGTACCGAGTACCGCGCCGGTTAGCGTAAGTGGTGCCGCGTTGTTACTTTCGCGAAGATTTTTCGCGAGCCCAAAGTCGGTCACGTGAGGACTCCCGGTGCCGTCGAGCAAGATATTCGCCGGCTTTAAGTCGCGATGGACGATTCCCCGTTCGTGGGCATATTGAATCGCTCTCGCAATGGCCAGCAGCAACTTGGCTGCCTCGAGATTCCCAACCGGACCTAGCGTAACACGTTCGGCGAGCGTCGGTCCTCTCAGCAGTGGCATGCTGAAATAGTATTGACCATCTTGCTCGCCCACTTCGTAGATCGGCACGATGCCTGGGTGGTCAAGCTGTGCGGCCGCTTCGGCTTCCGACCGGAAGCGGCGGCGATCGTCGTCGGAAGCCAACGCCCCGCGGACAATTAGTTTCACCGCAACAATGCGGTCGAGGCTCCGTTGGGTTGCGCGGTAGACGACCCCCATGCCGCCGCGACCGATCTCGGCTTCGAGTCGATAGTCGCCGAAATCGTACGGAAGCGTCCGGTCAATGCCGGGCGAAGGGGAGTTTGCAAATCGACGCGGTACGGTCGTGTCGCCATCGGGCAGTGGCGACTGACCGGCGGCCGTTGCGACCATGATCGTCCCCCACAACTCGCGAAGCTCAATCGACCACTCTGGGTGTCGCGTGACGAGTTTGTCGATGACAGCGTGATCACCCCTGTCGAACGCTTCGGTCATCTCGTCGAGGAGCATTGCCAATAATCGATCAGACGGTTCGGCTGACGACTCGATGGGGGGCTTGGATTTCATCACGGCAAATTCTAGCTCGTTTCATCGTCGACTGATTCGCCCGCAAAAACCTTTCGCAGTCGCCGCATCGCCCGCAAGTGTCTCATGCTGGCCGCTTGAGCACTTAGTCCGAGCGCTTCGGCCACTTCGCCGTTAGAGAGTCGCTCGAAATGTCGCATCACGACGATTTCTTGATCCTGGGGATCGAGCTGCGCACAAGCCTCTTCGAACCGTCGCTGAAGTTCTTGCCAAGTGGCGGCAGCCGCCGGGGTCAGTTGGCCGTCGGCCAGTTGGCCCGCGAGGTCGAGTGCCGATTCTTCGTCGTGGACGACCGACGCCAAAGGCTGCTCGCGATCGAGGCTCCGCCGGGCCGCAACGCGATGCCGCCGATGAGCATCGATTAAGCGGTCTTTGGCCATCTGCCGAATCCAGAGATGAAAAGGCATAATCGGATTGGCGAGATAGTCGCTCAAGCGGCGATTCGCCTCGATCAAAACGTCCTGGACGATGTCGCTGGCGTCGACCCGTTGCTGCAAACGGCGATCCATCCGCATGTCGATCATTCGCCGCACCGCTTCGCGGTGCCGGTCAAGAAGCGCATCGACGGCACCCCCTTGCCCGTCTCGGACCGATTGCAAGAGTTCCTGAGTGTCGTCGCTAGTGGGCCACATGTCACAACAATCCGACTCGCAATTAACGAGTCGACTTCCTGAGCCTCCGGCAGTTGGACGCGACGAAGCCAACTAACATCGATAGGACAATGCACGCGGAGTGAGGTTCCGGAACGGTTGCATTTGCTAGGCTAGCTCCTGCAAAATCGATCGCCGTTTGTCCAAAATAGCTTCGCCAGATGGCGTAGTCTTCGGCGGTCACATTACCGTCGTTGTTAGCATCGCCCATGGCACTTGTCGCGACACCAGTTGTCCCAAGGTTGTCGCGCCACACCGTGTAGTCGGCCGCGTCGACATGTCCGTCGCCATTAAAGTCACCAGGCACAGCAGTTTCGGTGATAACGCGAAGATCGATCATCGCAGCCGCGTCAACAAACAGATTGAAAGTTAGGGTTTTTTGATCGTCGCTAATCGTAAGCGAGTCAGTCGTGTCGAGACTAATCGAGCGTGGCGAATCACCGTAATTGCCGATCGATCCGAGCAGTGTGTCGGTGGCCGCCAGCGTCGTATCACCGATAATGAGGCCGAGAATGTTGCCAGCGAACGAGATGCTGCCGGTGACGTTGACGAGACCCATCGCGGAAGCATCAGGATCGAAGTGTAGCAAGTAACTGGTGAACTCGGTTCCGGCCGTTAATGATCCCGACGCAGTCGCGAGCCCACCACTACCGATAGACGTATTGGCGGCGGCGACGTGGTCGACGGCGAGCGACGTGTCGAGAATGTCGCGGCGTTCTTCGATAACCACGAGACTGCCGACCGACTCGAATTCGCTGATCGCGACGTTGGCTGGTCGATTCACGACGATGGTCGTATCGCCTTGCGTTGCGACGATTCCAAAATCAGGTCGGTCGAGAACCGAGTTATAGCGATTCAGAATCTCGCTCGCGTCTAACCGAAAGTTGTGGATGCTAAAGCCAGCAAGTTGTCCCCGCAGTCCACCGCTGACGAAGGGCAAGTCGCCCGCACCACTATTACCACCGATGCCAGCGTTGCTGGAAACGGGCGACCTTGCGCCTATTTCCGTCAGGTTGATATGGTCCCAGTCCAGCAATGCGCTGGTGTTGCTGAATTCGGCCGTGCCGGTGGAAGTCCCGTTCAGAAATAACTCTATATGCCGCTGGCCCGGCGTGTCGTCAACGACGGCAGTAACCAGCACAAAGTCGCGATCCAGATTTCCGTGCTGGCTCGCGTCAACGGTCAGGGTCGCTGACTCGCCCGATAGCGAAACAAGTCGGAAGCGAAGGTCGTCACCAAAGCCGTCGCTATCGGCGTCCCCCATCGATAGCGAGAATCCTTGAAAGTCGCGACCCGCCTCGAACAACATTCGCTGACCCGAAAGGTCATCGAGCCGCAACCACAGTTCAACCGACACTGAGTGATTGCTGTCGGGTGTTGTCGCATTGGTGTTCGAGACAGTTAGGTGAGTGCTGAGAAGGTTAGCGGTATTGTTGAACGACACGGCGGTTTTCGACAAACCTGGTTGGTACGGCGACGCCGAGGTGGTTGTCGGAGAACGATTCATTGTCCAGATTTCGTGGTCGCGATAGTCGATGTCGTCGACTGATCGCCATTGACCGGCAACTTGCCCCAACTGATCGCCCCGCCAATTCAGTGAGAAAGGGGTACGTATGTCAATCGGAAGGTCGGCGTCAGCATCTTGAATCCAGCGGTCTAGCTTTTGGGTGAGTGACGTAAAAACATCGGGAAGTTGCGAGGCCAGATTGAGCGGTGAACTCGGATCTGGCGACTCCTGAAGACTGGCCTCCAGATCAAACAATAGGTTGGTGTCGGGACTCCCGTTCTGTCCATAGATTCTGAGAAGCTTGTATCGACCGTCGCGAACTGCCGAAGCCGGCGTAATGGGGCCGGTGACGACAGGGTTGCCGTAATGCGGATAGTGGAAAAACAGTTCGCCGTTCTCAGCAAAACGTCTGCTTAATGGTTGAGAGCTATCGCCCGACTGCAGAATCGGAACAAGGCTTGTTCCTTCGAGCTGTGCCGTACTCGGCGGCTGAGTTCCGATCAAGTCGAGAATCGTGGGAACGATGTCGACCGCCGTGACGGGAGTTTGGCTGTACGTACCGGCCGCAATACCGGGGCCGGCAATGATGTAAGGGACTCGAATACCCCCTTCCAATAAGTTTCCTTTGCCGCCCGAAAGCGGCTCGTTGATCCGATCTCGTCCTGCGACATCGAAGGCCCCGCCGTGATCAGCCGTGAAAACGAAATAGGTGTTGTCTTCAATGCCGAGATCGCGAACTTCGTCGAGCAACATGCCAACGCTCTGGTCTAAGTCATAGTGCGTCGCGGCGTAGGTCCGATTGTAGTGGCGTTCGCCCGGTTCGAGCGTGTCGACAAAGTCTAGTGCGGCTTGCGAGGCGGCCGACGACTTCACGGCGTCGTGCGAGATCGTCACCATGAATGGCGTCGACGACGATGAGTTGCTGCGCATGAAATTGATTGCCGCGTTGGTTTTTCCGTACACTCCAAGTGGATCATCGCTGGAAGAGCTGACGCCGGTATTGAACGAATTAAATCCCTCAAGATTGGCCTGCGGCCACCAATCGTACTTGCCAAAAAAGCCGTGTTGGTACTGGGCTGATTGGTGTTCGATCAATTCGACGTAGTTAAGTTCGTGATTGAGAACTCGAAGGGGCTGCGGAGCCCGAAGTGGTCGATTGACGTAGTTTTTCGTAAAGAAACTATCCGTCACATTATTGGCGTGCCGTAAATCAGTCACGCGCATCGCTGCCGGGCTGCGGCCTGTCATCAGCGCCGCACGAGAAGGAGAACAAATCGGCCCGGCGGAGTATCCGTTGGAAAAAGTCACACCCAGCGAAGCGAGTTCCTCGAGCCTCGGAGTTTGATGGTAGTCACTCTTCGACTCCGGCACATTCGGATCCATCAGCACCGACGTTGATGACCACGACATATCGTCGACGAGAACAAACACAATGTTTGGTCGAGTAGTACTCTGAGCCGCCGCAGTATCGATCCCAATTCCCGCAAGCACAAACACGCACGCGGAGGCAATGCGAAGAAATTGTCGAAAACGAACAGGCTTGACAGTATGCACGGCAGAATACCCTAGTCTTGTTGATGAATCTTCAGGCGTTGAAAAGCTCGATTTCCCAATCCACGAAGTCGATTCCTCATAGCGATCGCTAAAGGCTCGCACCTATCTCACTCTTCCATCACTTCCGCTTCCTTCGCCTTCGCCAACTCTGTCGCCTGATCCTCGAACTTTTTCGTTAGTTCTTGAATCTCGTCTTTTAAGCTCTTCTGCATGTCTTCACCAATTTCCTTGGCTTTTTCGGCCGTGTCAATCGCTTTGTTTGCGTCTCGGCGAACATTGCGGATCGACACCTTCGTTTCTTCGGCGAGTTCCTTGGTCCGCGCCACCATGCCGCGGCGCACGTCGCCCGAGAGGGCCGGGATATTCAGGCGAATGACTTTACCGTCGTTTTGCGGTGCGAGGCCCAGGTCACTGGCGATGATCGCCTTTTCGATGTCTTTGAGCACCGAGGGATCGAACGGGCGAATCAAAATCTGTTGGGGTTCCGGCACGCTGACGCTGCCAAGCTGTTTAAGTGGCGTGGGCGATCCGTAGGCGTCGACCCTCAGCGAATCAACTAAACCGGCATTCGCCCGGCCGGTACGGATGCCGGTCAGGTCGCCCTTAAGTTTGCTTAGCGCTTTTTCCATGCGCGCCTCGGCATCGAGTGTGACTTCTTCAACGCTCATCGGTTTGTTCGCCTTCCTGTGTGAACGCGGCTGTGCTAGCTGACGTGTGTCACGGCATCGCTGCTCGAGACGAATGTGCCAATCATATCGCCACGGGCCGCCCGTTCGATGTTGCCGTCCGTGCGGTAGTTGAATACCAGAATCGGTAAGTCGTGTTCCATGCACTGCGCAATGGCAGTGGTGTCCATCACCCGCAGGTTTTTTTCACGGACATCGTTATAGGTGAGCCGACTGTAGAGTACCGCATGAGGGTTCTTCTCTGGATCGTCGCTATAGACGCCGTCGACTCGGGTCGCTTTCATCAGAATGTCGGCGTCGAGCTCCAGTGCTTTCTGGGCGGCTGCCGTGTCGGTGGTGACGAACGGCGCGCCGGTACCGGCGGCGAGAATCACAATGCGACCTTTTTCAAGGTGACGCTTCGCGCGACGACGGATGAAGGGTTCCGCAACGCCATCCATTTTGATGGCCGTCATCAGCCGGGTCGGGAAACCGAGACCCTCGATGGCGTCTTGCAGGGCAAGACCATTGATGACCGTGGCCAACATTCCCATGTAGTGAGCGGTGGCTTCTTGGATGTTGGCGTTGCCCGCTTTGAATTGGGCACCCCGGAGGATGTTGCCCCCCCCGATGACAATGCCGATTTCGACCCCTTGCTCGGCTGCTCGAATCGTCTGCTGGGCGATGTGGACCACTTCGCGCATGCTAATCCCACGCTCACCGGAGGGTCCGAAACTCTCGCCCGACAGCTTGAGGATGATACGCTTATACGGACCGGCAGCAGGTTCGTTATCGAACATGATGGTCATGGCGGCGGGGGAAGGGAGGCGACAATTCCTCTATACTAACCATGGACTTGGGTTTCGTGCAGCCAGTCTCGGGGGAATCGTCAAAAAATTGCCCAATCTCCCTCACGTTACTCACCCAAACGCCACATCGTGAAGTTCTTCAACTTCAGGCCGCCTTCAGCGGCGATTTTGCCGACTGTTTGCTTATCGTCTTTGATGAAGGCTTGCTCTTCGAGCACGACTTCACTGAAGAAGTTCCGCATCCGCCCTTCGATCATCTTCTCGATAATGTTTTCGGGCTTTCCTTCCTGCCGCGCGCGCTCCATCTGAGTTTGACGTTCTTGTTCGACAGCCGATTTATCGAGCGCATCTTTGTTGACCGCCTGGGGCTTCATGGCGGCGACGTGCATGCTGATTTCCCGGGCCAGTGCATCGTTCGAGCCTTCGATTTCGAGCAAAACGCCAGTGCGACCATCGTGGTGAACGTATCCGCCGCTGGCCGCTTCGATTCGCATCAGCCGCGAAAGCCGAAACACCTCGCGAATTTTGTTTTCTAGCTCGTCTTTCACGTCCTGTAGCGTTTTGCCTTTCTGACGGGGACTAGGCTGAGCCCACAGCTCTTCGGCCGTATTGGCACCCGGCCCGGTTGCCAACTGTTCGGCTAGGTCGTTAGCCAGTTGCGAAAATTCGTCACTACCGGCGACGGGGGCCGACTCACATTGAAGTTCGACAATCGCCCCGACCTTGGGACTGGTATAGATCGCCACGCGGCCTTCTTCGGTCGAGCGATCGGCACGCGATGCCATGAGCACCTTGCCCTTTTCGCGCAATGCTTTCTTGGCCGCTTCGACGTCGCCGCCGGCTTCGGTGAGGGCCGCCTTGCAATCCATCATCGGTAGCTGTGTTTCTTCGCGCAGTTGCTTCACCAATGCTGCGGTTATTTCCGCCATGGTAGTCTCTTCTCCCCTGAATCAGTCAGTTTCTAAGTGAACAAGTGCTGGTACCGGCCGCGATCGGCCGCCTACTCGGCGGTTACGGGTGCAGGAGTGGCCGGGGCGTCTTTGCCTTCGCCGGCCGACTGCTGGTCGATTTTCGACTGAGTTTTGCCCGCCAGCACCGCGTCGGCAAGAATGCTACAGATCATTTCGATCGATCGCATGCTGTCGTCGTTGCCCGGAATTGGCAGATCGATGGTGTCGGGGTCGCAGTCGGTGTCGATCAGCGCGATCGTTGCAACGCCCAGCTTTTGGGCTTCTTTAACCGCGTTTTTTTCCTTGTGAGGATCGATGATCACCATGCACTCGGGAAGCCGCGTCATGGTCCGCATGCCGTGGAGGTTGCGGTACATTTTGCGATACTCGCGGGCGATTGCCGACTGCATTTTCTTTGAGTAGGCGTTGATTTCGCCGGTCGTCTTCAGATTTTCGAGTTCTTCGAGCCGACTGAGGCGGTTGCGAATCGTGCGAAAATTGGTCAGTGTGCCTCCCAACCAACGTTCATTTACGAACGGTTGGCCGCAACGCATCGCCTCGCGCTCGATCGTCTCGGCGGCTTGGCGCTTTGTACCAACGAACAGAATCGTGCCGTTTTTGGCAGCGACTTGAGCAAGATACTTCTTCGCACGCAGCAGCCCGCGAATGGTTTCCTTGATGTCGATGATATGGATGGCGTTTTTGCGGGCATAAATATATGGCCGCATCTTGGGGTTCCAACGACTCGAGCGGTGGCCAAAGTGAACCCCAGCTTCCACCAACTCATTAACGAGACTCGACATACTTTCTCCGGTTTTTGGCACGACGGCCAGTTTCTTCACATCGGCTAAGTCCCGGCGGGGCAACGAGCCACCGCGGCGAGCGTCCGACGTTGTAGCGGCCAGTTGTTTGTTTCGCAAACGACAGATGGGCCGGTCATCCGCCGAGCCCAGTAGAATAACGGTGCCGGGCAAAATGGTCAACGCGACGGCAGGTTTCACCAATTGCGTTTCTCGCAGGCGAAATGAGACTTCGGCCTCTTTCGCCCCGTGGAACATGGTCGTTCCGATTGGGACAGGGCCCCGCTCTTGCCTTTCCACCAAGAATCACCAAGAAACAATTGGATTGCCACCCCCCTTCGTGAGTAAATTAGAGTATCTGGTCGCCTGAAACAGAACTTTGGGCGAGCATCTTAGTTCGAGTTTTGCAGTTTTACGCGGCCAATCCGACGACGTTTTCCAGGAGTTGTTTTATTTTCCGCGACCCTGGTCCCCGTAGGGCTAATGATAAAATCTTTTGTCGAGC
>JBGSRO010000010.1:0-10792 GCA_041737535.1 Pirellulales bacterium
CATCCTGCGAATGCCCCGTTCGCGGAGTGTGTCAAGTATTGGTTTCCGCAGTCTGTGCCGCACAAATTGATCGCAAAATTTGCCCAGCACTAGATGCGGTATTAAAAATAGGGATTACAATCAAGTTGCTGTTTGGGGGGACGGTTCTTCGCTGACCCTATGAAAGGAGTTCGGGGACCCTGTGGAAGGGGTTCGGGTTGGGTGGCGAGCCGACCTGTTTCTTGGTCCGCGTTTCTATTCAGTGCCGTTACTGGCTTTAGTCGGCGACATTCTAACGACGCGACAAGAACATCCAACGGCCCGGTTACCACGCGTCAGCGTGTGTCGCGATCGGTCAAGGAACTCGAACGAGGCAAGCGGCGAAGGTTTTGCACGTAATCAAATGAATCAGTGACCCACTGGAACGGCAGCTTACCACTGCCAGGAGAAACACGAGCCATGTCAAAGCAACGAGCGAATGGTCCCACGAGTATCTGTCACTGGTTGCGATTTGGGTTACATGTGTCACTCTTGTGTTTGTGGTTTTCTTCGCCGATCAACGCAGGTGAATTCCGCACCTGGACCAACGGCGGCGGCGACAACAATTGGTTCAATGCCGCCAACTGGAATCCCAACGGAGTTCCTGCTACCGATGATATTTTGGAGATCGTAAGTGGAACGCCCGCGACCTTATCGCAGGTAACGATTACAAATGAAGGTTCGATTCTTCTCGCCAATGGCGCGACATCGGCCGCACTGGGCAACCTGTTCGTGGGGAGCTCCTCCAATGGATCGCTGAAAGTAACGAACGACGCCACGCTGACTTCGAGCGATACTCGGATTGGCTTTAACGAAGCAGGATACGGAACCGCCATTCTCAGCGAGGCGGGTTCGACGTGGACCACGACCTCGAATTTTCATATTGGCAGCGCGGGTACGGGGACCTTGCTCGTAACCGGTGGTGCCGATTTGTTAAGTCAGCCGACGTCTGCGAGCCATGTTGTTGCCATTGGCCGATTTTCAACGGGGGTGGGCCACGTGACAGTCCAAGGAATCGGCTCGCAGTGGGAAATCAGCGATGTTGTGCTGCAAGTGGGAGCGGAAGGAACCGGGCGGCTCGATATCCTCTTCGATGCGGTCGTGGCGACAGAAGGGGCTACTATCGGTGCGTCGGGTCCATCGGGCGGCTCGGGAATTGTTAACGTCGATGGTCAGCAAACCACTTGGACAAATGCCGGACTGGTCACGGTCGGCGAAGGGGGAACTGGCCAGGTGCTCGTCACCGCCGGCGCCGACGTAACTTCGCGAGGTTTGACGATTGGCAGCCTCGCCGGCAGTGTGGGCGTGGTCGACGTGATTGGCGATTCGACGAGTTGGCAACAGGACGTCAATTTGCTCAATCCCTACGACGTTGTGATTGGCGATGCGGGCGAAGGCACGCTTCGCGTTGGCGAGGGTGCTTTCGTTACGGCAGCGCTTTTTCCGCTAGGTGGCTATATCGGTGATACCGTGATCGGAAACCAAGCTTCCGGGATCGGACAATTGGAGGTGTCGGGCGAGGGCACCGTATTCGTTGCCGGACAATCGCTGGTGGTCGGCGCGAGTGGCAATGGCAAGCTCTTTGCCACACAAGGCGGTCGCGTCATCGCCGAATCAATCGTGGTAGGCCAAGACAACGCGTCCGACAACGAACTCTTCGTCCAGAACGCGACACTCGAAGCATCGTCCATTGTCGTTGGCCAGACCGGCTCGGGAGAGTTGAACGTCCACGGAACGGGCGGTGTCAGCGCGCAGAATGTAATATTGGGGCATTCGGCATCGGGGCACGGTAACCTGACTGTGTCGGGAACCATGACCGTCGCCGACACCCTGCAAATTGGCAGTGTCGGAACTGGCCAGACGACCGTTAGCAATGGCGGCTTGCTGGAGGCCGGCTCAGTAGTCCTTGGTGCCAATGGTGAGCTCGAAGTCGCCAATGGCACGCTGAGAACAACCAACTTCGAAAACACGGCAGGCGGTCTACTCGATTTCCGCGGCACCATCGAAATCGCGGGAGGACTGGCCAACTTCGGAACATCTTCCTTTAGCTTTGGCCACGCAACACAAACGCCCCATTGGCAAATCGTCGACGGTGGACGCACCGAGTATCAATTCAGTTGGCAAATCGGTACGGCCGCCGGGCAAAGTGGCATCACAACTGTCGACGGAGTCGCCGGGGGGATTCGTTCGACTCTGATCGCAACCGGTGGCGGCGGCGGAGCCGATGTCGTCGTTGGCGTCGCGGGCAACGGTACTCTCAATGTCCTCAACGGGGCGCTGGTCGACTCGGGCGACGACTTGTTTGTCGGACGCAACAACGGCGCTACGGGCACGTTGCTCGTAAGCGGCGTTAGCGACGGACTACGGGCGACTGTCGATGTCTCACGCAACAACACGACGACCAACAACATTTACGTCGGTGGGGGGGAATCGAGTACCGCAGGCGGCACCGGTAACCTGTTGGTCACACAAGGGGCTCTGGTCACCACGTCGGGCGATGCGACATTTGGCCACTTGGCCGGCTCATCGGGTTCCGTCGTTGTGGGGGGCGAAATGCTTGGGATCGCCGCCACACTGCACGCTGCCGACGACGTTCATCTCGGCGGATCGGATGCCGGCGCCGGCGGTGTTGGAGTAGCACAAGTTGACGAAGGCGGGCGGATCGAAGTCGGCGATCTGTTGAAAGTATGGGCCAATGGGTCCCTCGTTGTAGACGGAGGCACCGTCGAAGCCCGCATCATCGAAGTAGTGCCCACCGGTCAATTCACCATCAACCACGGTCTGGTGACGGCCGAAACAGTTACCGCGACAGGTGGATTCTATTTTCATGGTGGAGTGCTTCGCGTCGAAGGCGGTACGCTGACCACAACGCCAGCCTTTTCGCTGGGTGGCAGCGGGGTGCCTCGCCTGGAACTCAACGGATCGGGTGCAACCATCAGCACACTGAGTGTGGGCACTGTAGTCGGTGACGCTGCGATTGAGATCACAAATGGCAGCAATCTAGTGACCGCGCGCACGACGTTGTCAACCCACGCCAGTGCCAGTGGCTACGCGCTGGTGGCCGACGTCGGGACGACTTGGACATTGAGCAATTCCCTGGGAATCGGCGGTTTTGGCAGTGGAGTTGTCGATGTGCTGCGCGGTGCCACGGTCTCCGTCCCAGCGGCGACGATTGCCGGCAATGTCGGGTCGAGCGGCACGATGTATGTCGCCGACCAAGGCTCCCTGGTCTCAGTGACCAATACTTTTAGCATCGGCACCAACGGTCCCGGTCAACTTGATTTGACGGACGGTGGAACTGTTGTGGTGAAAAATGGCAGTGCGACCGCGAGCCTAAACATTGGATCTCAAGGGACTGTTGGCATTGGCAATAATGCACTGCTTGATGTAGATAACTTAACGCTGAATTCCGGTGGACGCATGCAAATCGATGAGGGAACGTTGGCGATTCGCGCCGGCACACTTCATCCGATGGCATCATTTGTGTTCAACTCGGGCGTGCTCGAATTGACTGGCGGAACGTTGACTTCGCCGACCCTTGTCAGCATCCCTGACGACGGCCACGTTACCGGTATGGGCAACTTGCTGGCACCGCTGCGGGGTAGACAAGGCACAACGATTGCGCCCACCGGGCCTCTGCAACTTGGCGATGCCAGCAGCTTCCTTGGTTTTGTCCACGCGGGCCAAACAATGGTTGGCAGTCACACGCTGACGCTACACAGCGCCGGCTTTGCGCAGCTCGGCGAACTGACAACGATGTCCCCCACCGGTGCGATCATCGCACCCAACGGAATCGTGTTGGGTGGAGGTGATAATTTCAGCGGAGCTGGACAAATCCAAGCTCGCTTGGTGGCCGCGTCCGGTTCGATCATTCAAGCCAGCGGCGGAGCCCTCGAAATCGGTGACATCTCGGCTGCCGATGGTTTCGTCAGCGATGGCGTTCTGCAAGTTGGTTCGCAACAGGTGACACTGCTAGATGCCAACGAAGCCGTACTGGGCCCGCTTACGACGCTCGGTAGCGCTGGCGTTGCCGGTATGTTAGCAGTTCCCAACGGTTTAGTGCTTGAATTCGGCAAAAATATCGCCGGCTTTGGCACGGTTAATAGTCCCGACAATCCTCTGAAACCGTTTATCAACAATGGGAGTATTACCGGCAGTAGCGTAGCCGAGCCAATCACGCTCACCGGCTACGTAAAAGGAGTTGGCACGCTCGACAACGTCGTCATCACCGGCACCGACGCGCCAGGATTTTCACCCGCCACAGTAGTGCGCGGCAGCATCGAATACGATGGCGCGCTGCAGATCGAAATCGAAGGCACCGGCGCGGGCGAATTCGATCGCATTGAACACCTGCTAGGCGCGGGTGTCGCCGATCTTGGTGGCACGCTCGAAGTAGTTGCCGATGCGGACGTCGCCGCTCAAATCGGCGACACAATTCTGTTCCTCTACGCCCAAGGGGGCATCTTCAACGAATTTGAAACGGTATCGCTTCCCTTGCTCGATGGCGGTCGCGCGCTTCGATTATTCTATGGCGAAACGATCGTCGGACTCGAAGTCATCCTCGCCGGCGACTACAACGCCGACGGCCGCGTCGATGCCGCCGACTACACAGTCTGGCGCGACCTGCTGGGCAGCACCGGCACCTTCCTCGCCGCCGATGGTAATGGCGACCTTGATGTCGATGGGGACGACTACGCAGTCTGGCGGAGCAATTTTGGTAACTCGATCACAGCGACGTTGAACATCGGCGGAAACGTTCCAGAACCATCAACGACGTTCATCATACTTGCCGCAATTTGCTGCGTCGCACCTCGACTGGTGCGGCAATCTGTCGCAATTGGTTGACGGCGCAGAGCAAGTGGCATTAAAATTTTGGCGTTGAACCCCAACTCGTTCCTTCCCGCATCGACCGCCAACGTGTCTAGTTCACCACGCGTAATCGTTTGGCTGCTAGCTGCTGTCTACTGCTTTTTAGCGATGGGCATCAGTCTTCCAGTCGCGCGCGTTTCGGTTGACGCAAACGAGCGTTTTCCCTGCGAAAACTGTGGCTGCGGTTGCGCAACGGCCGCCCACTGCTGGAAGTCGTGTTGTTGCTTCACGCCGCAACAGCGACTCGCCTGGGCTCGTCGTAACGGCGTCACACCACCAGCGGATCTGGTCGCCGTCGAAACTTGCGAGTCGGGGAGTTGTTGCGGCAAGTGTGCGCAGCCTACTAACGCCGAAGCGCAGAACAACACTCGCGGCGTCATTGCTTGGCGAGCTCTTGAGTGCAACGGCATTGCCTCCAAGTGGCTGACAACGACCATCGCCTACGTACCGTTGCCAAGGCCTTGTTACGCTGATTCGCTACCTCTTCTTCGAGCGGCGATCGCTCCAATTTGCGAATACGCATCGCATACCGATCCGCCGACACCACCGCCGCCGCAGTGTGTGTGATCGCGGCACCATTTGGCGATAATCGCTGCGCGTTGCTTGCTTATAAGAAAGCCGCGTCGTGAATCTTTCAACATGCGTCGTTGGTCGTACCCAATCGAGGTGCGCCTTTCGCGGCATAATTTACCACCACAACTGTTTTCTGAGGAAATGTCCTTATGCGTTACAAATCTCTCGCTGCGGTCTTATTGACAATGGTCGGCGGGCTACCGGCCGCTGCTCACGGTCCGCAAATTCAAATCACGGGTGACACCGGCACGATTGTCACTCGACAAATCGCTGCCAACACGCCCGACTATACGACACTCACCGACCCGACCCGGGTCTACGTAATGCCACTGCTCGAACGAAATGGAACGTGGTTCAGCCGACCAAACCAGACACTGAGTTTTGGCGACCCACTCTACTATTCCGGGCCGGGTCTCGCCTATGGCATCGATCAAGTCGATGGCGGGCCTCAGGTCTTTGCCGAGGGTTCGACCCTTTCGTTCCGCTTTACGGACGCTCTCACACTTTGGAATGGCGTATCTCTCGTCGATGCCGGCGACGCCCAACTCAGAGCGTTCCGCAACATGGGCCTCAGCGATAGCAGCGTCGAGCGAGACTTTGCCATCACAAGCGACATTCCCGATCTGACTGACCTTGTTTCGATCAATCCTGTGCTTCAGGATTACGGCACCGCGGGGGTGTTTGTCCACAGTTCAGTACGGTTCGCACTGCTCGGCGACGGCGTCACGACAACGAGCGTTCCCGACGACGGCGTCTACATCGCGGCACTCCAGCTTGTCAGCGATCAAATGGGGCTTGCGCCGTCCGAAGAGTTTTATTTTGTGTTGCATAAGAACGCCTCGCCATCGACGATTAACGCGGCCGTCAGATCGCTCGGGTTTGATGCGTCGCTTGTGCAGAATACATCGGTCCCAGAACCGTCGACAATACTGTTGCTTGGCGGCCTCTTGACGTTGGGTGCGGCCAGATGGTTGCGACGATGATCGGTCGTCGCGGCTTTACGCTCGTCGAGCTTCTGGTGGTGATTGCCATCATCGGGGCGCTCGTCGCTCTGCTGTTGCCGGCGGTCCAGAGCGCGCGGGCTTCCGCGCGCTCGACTGCCTGCAAAAACAACATGCGGCAGATCGGTCTCGCCACGCTCATGTTCTGCGACACGCACGGTGGCGATTTTCCCGAAACGGTCCACAGTGGTGCCGACCAAAGTTGGGTCTACACGCTCAAGCCCTTTACCGAGAATGTCGACTCGATTCGCATTTGCGACAATGATCCGATCGCACACGAGCGACTCGCGGCGAAGAGCACCAGCTACGTTATCAATGATTTTCTGGCAACGAAAGTCGATGGTGGTGCCCGTAACCTCCGTCAGCTATCAGCCAAGAGTCGAACACTAAGCGTTTTCGAAAGCTCTGACGAACGGTCGGTCGATTTCGTGAACGAACACGCTCACGCTTCACGCTGGTTCTCTCCACTAAACATCGAACTCGGCGAGGTCGTCTGGTCGATCGAACGAGACATTAAACTCGATCGACACTTTCGTTCGTCTAACTACCTATACGTCGATGCCCATGTCGAAACGATCGGCTCCGATCAGATACACGAATGGACTGACAATAACTTCAACTTTGCCAAACCCGAGTAGCCACATGAATTTAATTGCCTTACGCCAGTTTTTCCTACCACTTCTATTCGCGTGTACGGCCAGTGCTAGTTTCTGTCATCGAGCGAGCGCTCATGGCACTCCGATCACTGTAAGCCTTGATGGCAACCAACTTGTCACCAGTGGTGGCTACGTCGATGCCGTCGGATTTACCGAACAGGTCTTCCTCAACTATGGTTTCGACTTTTTCCTCGAGCCAACCAGTAGCGGCGCCTTTATGCGGACTGACATCCCTGGTTTCGACATCCACGACGTGGCTCCCGAAAGCGAGCTCTGGATCGATCCGATGCTTCGACCTGAGCCGGGAAATCTTTCGACGTTGCAAGCATTGTGGTATTGGAACCCTACGACCCGACTCGTGCAGCCAGAGGCAACCGAAGCCACCCTATTGCTCAGAGCTGTCGATTTCCCCCAGTCGACGAATATTTCGCTGCTCGAACAATCGCCCGCGAGCGACCCACCGGCGATCATGATTGCTGAACCAACGAACGGACAACTTGGCATTCACGACCACATTCTCGCTCACTTTCTCGAAAATACGCCCGCCGCGCAGACGGGCGTTTACGGGTACTTTGCTCAACTCACATCGCCGATTTACGAATCTTCTGACCCGTTCCTCGTTATCCTCAATCACGGCATCGCCAGTGACGCCGACTTGCTGGCTGGGGCGCTCGCCATCAATGCTTCGGCGACCGACGCAGTGCCCCTTGCCGGTGACTACAACACCGATGGCCGCGTCGATGCCGCCGATTACACAGTCTGGCGCGACAACCTGGGCAGCACTGGACCGGGACTCGCCGCCGATGGCGACGGCGACCTTGATGTCGATGGGGACGACTACGCCATCTGGCGGAGCAACTTTGGTAATTCAGCCAACGCCAGTTTGACGTCGACTGCCGCCAGCGTTCCCGAACCGACGGCGGTCGTACTACTGCTCGGCATCGTTCTCGCTCATTCGTCGACTCGCTTCGCTGTTCGGCGGACGCCGTTCTGAAATAGCTCAAGCGCAACACAATTGCCTGCCTCGTCGAGTTCGAAGTTGATCTCCGCCTCGACGGCGCGGTACTTAAACTTAGTTGGGCTGGCGGCATAGAGCCTTAGCTCTGGTTGCCCTGTGAGCCGAGCCATCAGTTTGCCCTCTTTGACACGGATGCGGAACTTTATGAACCGCATCAACGAGTAATGGCCGACCAGTTTTTCGAGTTGCTCAGCGGGCACTAAGGCAACCGGTTCAAACTGGCGGGTTTCGACTTCGCCGCCGACTAGCATCCGCACGAGATCTTCGCCCAACCGATCGACTTCTGGTGTTGCCGTATTAGCGAGCACCACAACGGCCACGTCATGATCGCGGTTGACCATCAACATCGAGTGATAGCCGCCCGTTTGTCCGTTGTGCCAACGCGTCGCGCCGTCGCGCGCGACATGCCAACCGAGTCCCATGTCAAAATCGTTTTTGCCGACCGCTGGCTGTTGAACTTTCCAGGCGAGTTCGATTGCGTCGCTTAACTCGACCTCGGGCGGATCGAGTATCGCTCCAGCAAACCGAATCATGTCGTCGCCCGTGCTGCGAATCGCGCCCGCCCCTGCCAATGCGCCAAGGTCCCAGTTCTTTGTCGCGATGCCGTCGACCGTATGTGGAATGGCAAGTCGGTCGCGGTTTTTCTCGTCGACTTTGATCACTGTGTCGCTCATACCAAGCGGATTGGCGATGCGGTTACGCACCAAATCGGCGTAACTCGACTCGGCCTCGCGTGCCAACAGAGCGCCCAACAGACCGACACCCAGGTTCGAATACTCCATTCGCTTGCCCGGCAGTCGTCGAAGGCTGTGGCCGTCGAGAAATTGAAAAAGCAATTCCTCGGTATAATCGGCGTAGGGGTTCTCGGGGTCGGCGAACTTCATGTTGTTGGGCAATCGCGGCAACCCTGATACATGGGTCGATAATTGCCCAAGCGTGATTGCTTGCCCGTCTCGATCGGGCATTTTCACTACCGACGGCAGCAATTCGCCCGCTGATTGGTCGAGCGTTACGCGGCCTTGCACGACTGCGTCGGCCAGCAGCAGGCCGGTGAAGACTTTCGAGATGGAACCGATCTCGTAGATCGTTGTGCCGAGGGGAGTCGAGCCGTCGTTGTTGCCGGTCGTACCGTATCCACAGATAACCGTTTCATCACCACGAATTACGCAAACGGTCATGCCGACGATGTATTGGCTCTCAACATAAGGCTTGGCATGGTCGTCGACCTGTTTGGCCAAATTGGATGGCGACGACGGGTCGGCCGCGAATGCTGCCGGCGCCGATAACATAGTAACCACGATGAGAGCGCCGATCAGGAACGGTCGCGTCATGTTTTGACGACTCAGTGGAAAAAATAGCAGCCCGACCCTACATCGTCTCGCGGTCTTCATTGCGATCGATTTGACGCTCCTTAAGCATCGTCACGCAGTTGCCACGTTCGTTGTATTGGACGTCGGTCATGTAGGCCTTGATGAGCATCACGCCACGACCGCCACACGCGTGGATGCTGTCGTCGTCGGTGCAATCGGGCACGTCGGCGGGCACGAAACCCTCTCCTTCGTCTTCGACCTTCAGCCAGAAGCGGTCGCGGCTTATGCGGCATTCGACGTTCACTTCTTTCGACTCGTCGAGCTTATTTCCGTGGCGAATAGCGTTGGTGAGCGACTCTTCGAGAGCCATTTGAATTCCGAAGAGTTCGCGCTCTGACCACCCGGCGCGGCCCATCCTTTCGAGGATATCTTCGAGCAACGGCAAGTGCGCATTGCGACGACTTGGCAGACAGGTGGCGACAGTCCAAGTCCAAGCATGCTGGGGCATGACGCGGGCCGGTTTCTCTGTTGGGAGTCGGATTTGCTCGCGACGATTCTTTCGCCTTGCGAACGGTTGGGCTGCTGACAAGCCGGACGGATCAATTCGTCCGAACCCGGTGAGGCGAAATCTACAACGCCGCTAAGGCGTCGGCTTCGTCTTCCTTAATAGTAAACAATTTGTTAAGCCGGGTAATAGCAAAAACTTCGTGAATTTCTGGGCGAATATTCGACAGCATCAATTTTGCCCCGGCAGCCGACACCTTCTTCTCGAAGCTAATCAGCTTCCCAAGTGCGGCACTCGACATGAACTCGACGTGGCTAAAATTCAAGATGATTTTCGATCTCTTGTCGCGCTCGACGAGGGCATACAACTCTTCGCCCAGGTCCATGATTTCTTCGTCGTTGATGACTTTCGAATCGACGAAATTCACCACCGACACACCGCCCGAATCGCTCACTTTGATACGCTGATACACCATCTGCTTCAGCCCTCGTTATGGGTACGCCAAATTTTGGCCCAAATGCTTGATAGCCGCTGCTTACGACATGCGATTTGCTGTAGTTGGATGATAACTAGCAGCAGGGCGGTGTCAACCAGCCCGTGCTTCACGACTGACGGGCGTTAGCCGCGACGCAAAGGCGACCGTGCGAGCCGACCTTGCGAGCCGTAGTCGAGCGATCGGGGGAAATGCTTTGAAAAGATTCGCTGCCCCCTACTTTTCCACCGTTTCGTCAGTTGGGCTTTAACGTTGGTCGTCCCGATGCAAGCAACGAAAGATCGGTGCCCCGTTGGTGGACCGTCGTGATTGTTGGGAAAACAGTCGGTGCTCGAACGTCAGTTCGAGC
>JBGSRO010000024.1:0-52475 GCA_041737535.1 Pirellulales bacterium
ACTTTCGTCCATTGCCGAAGATTCTCGACTGCAGCCACCCGTAGGTGTCTGGGCAGTGTCTCAGTCCCAGTGTGCCGGGTCACGCTCTCACGCCCGGTACCCATCGTTGCCTTGGTAGGCCGTTACCCCACCAACAAGCTAGTAGGACGCAGTCCGCTCCCAGGCCGGAATCACACCTTTGATCCGGAGATATTATCGGGCATTACCTGCAGTTTCCCGCAGCTATTCCCGAGCCTGGGGCACGTAACTACGCGTTACTCACCCTTCCGCCGCTTTTGTAACTTAATGCAAGCAAAAAGTTACTCGCGCACGACTTGCATGCCTAATCCACGCCGCCAACGTTCATTCTGAGCCAGGATCAAACCCTTCAATTAATGTATTGCGTAATCCGCACGGGCTAAGCCGCGAGCGGTTCACTAACCATTTCGAAGCGCTTGATGGCTCTGTCTCAAGGTGACTCGCTCCAACGCTCCGATCGCTTACGCTCACGGATCGCCTTTGCGGCCACCATTTAGCCATCTGAAGATTTTTCAATCGTCAGGCTGACAAGGAATGGAATACTCACTGAATTGTCAAAGATCGAGAATCTCTCGACTTCCGAGAGCAACCAACAATTGGTGGCTCAGGTCAGTCGAAAGACTCTTTTCGAGTTGTCACTAGCGAAGCCGGTGCGTCACTCGCAGACCGGGTAATATTACGGATGATGAGTCGCTTGTCAACGACCCCCCGGTCGATTTTTTCAAATCTTTTTTGATTGGCTCGTTTCCCCCCGTACAGCTTGCCGAAACCGGGCTGCTTATCGCCCAACCGCGCGGCGCTGCGAGCACACAGCGCGAGCCAGATAATCGGTGACAACAGTTGCCCATCTTCAACAACTGACTTGCTTTCGCAGCAAGTGCTTTGTTTCGCGAGGCGTTCGCGTTTTGTCGCTTTCGAGAAACCAAAGCAACAAAATGATTTGCGAAACCCTTGGTATCGCAGGCTCGGCGACACCATTTTGTCGCAAATACAGCAAACACGATTTCGTGCGACTTTATTGACTCGATTTTGTCTCTTCTGGTTTGCGAAATCGCCTTAGTTTGTCGTGCTTTCCAACAAACCGAGGGGACACTATTCGACTCATTTTGGCGCTGGTGTTTTTCCAAAAGCGACACTTTGTTTTGAGAGGGGGTTGCTCGCTTTGTTGTTCAATCATGGCACATTGCGAAACGCAATCGACGGCGAAAACTGCGCGACGTCGGCCGTGTTTGTCGATCGGGTTTCTGTCCATTCTAACGCTTGGGAGAACGGATGCGACAACGATTATTGGCCACTCGATGATTTCTTGGCCGCTCGATCAATTCGAGCGATCATGTGGTCACGATACAGCGGCTATCGGGGCCGATTTGTACAGCCGCTTGGACGATGCGTTACGCGGCGCTGGACGAGGCTCTGGAGGAGGCGCTGGAGGAGGCGAATGCCGAAAATTATTGCCGGTCGCGGATGTCGGTCGGCGTGTCAACGATCAGCTCCGCCAGTCCATCGGCTTGGCGGCGCGCAAGGATTTTTGACGATCCGGCTTGCAACGCCACCAGTGGGATCGTCGCGTCGAGCGATGTACCGGGGGCAAGCTGTGCGGCGACCGGAAAAGTCAACTCGGTTCCGGCGGCGATTTGCCGGGTTTGGCCGGTGAATGGCGGCTGCATGCGGTTCAAGTCGACCTGAAACTGGGGAGGCACTAAGAGTTGTAGTGTGACATTCCGCTGTGGCTGATTGGTACGGTTGGTGACGCGTACGAACAGCGTCGTCGGGTCGCCGACCCGCGAGCGCGACCCCGGGTAATTGAGCTCGACTGGCACGCCCCCGTCATTGACGGCACCACCACCACCAGGAGCCGGGCCGCCCAATGCCGGGCCACCCAGCGCGGGCCGAATTTCGGTGCAAGTTTCGGCCGTTTCGACGACGTCGCCACTCGCCGTAACGCGAACTCGATGACAGGCTCGCGCGGCCGACTGGACGCAGCGGCTTTCGATTTCGACCGTCCGCCGTCCGCCCGGTTCGATTGACGGCACCTGCCAAGTCAAGCCGTCGGCTAAGCGAGGCAAGTCGTCGGAGCTGGCGACAGGCCGAAATGCGTCGTCGGTGGTGACGGCAATGACGACACTTTGTGCGGCAACATTGCTGGTGTTATCGACGACCACTTTAATTTTTGCATTATCGCCTTGGTTCAGTTGCAGAGGTCCCTCCATGACGACCCGCAGCGTCGGCCGAGCGAGCGGTGCCGGTTCAACGACGTCGACACACCGACGCGCGACCGGCGGCACTGGGGCGTCGGTTTCGAGACGCACACTGATGCACTGCCGCCCGGAGCCGACGATGTCGAAGGTGAGCGTCGGCAATGTTTCGGATTCGCCCGGTCCGAGGTTGAAGGGCTGTTCGATCTTGATGAACGGCTCGCCTGGCGCCGCCGCGGAGTGTTTGAGCCCCGGGTCGAACTCGACGATCACTTTGTTGATTCGGGCCGCGGCGTCGCCCCGGTTCGTGATAACGGCATCGAACTGCACGGCGCCGTTTTTCTGATAGGGGCCAAGACCGACTGGTTCGACAGCGAGTTGCAAATCGGCGCGACGTTCGTCGGTCGGAGGTGGCGTCGCAGCGCCACCGAGTGCTCCGCCGGTGCCGCCACCGCCACCACCGCGTGGCGGGAAGTTATCGCTGGGACTCGGTTCGGTAAAGATTGGCGAACCGCCGCCGCTTGGTGGAAATGGCGAACCAATCGCCCCACCCGCGCCCCAGGTGAGCGTGACATCGCCGCCGCCCAGAGTGACCCGGGGGCTTGAATCGAGGGTCGTTTGCTCGGGGCGAACGACTTCGACATTCACGACGGTTGTGCCGGGGCGCGAGTCGGTAGGCGTGACTTCGACACTCGCGCGGCCGCTGGCGTCGGTCTTCACTTCGGTGGTGTTACCACCATCGTAGCCCAGCCCTGCGCCGCCGCTTTGCACCGTGTAACGCACGATCCAACCCGGGAGTGGTGCGCCATCGCTTTGTCGAGTGACGGTGGTTGTGAGCGTATGGCGTTCGCCGGGGGCGAGCGTTCTCGATTGTGGCAGCGTCCACTCGGCATCGACCCAAAAGATGGTAGCCCGTGCGGTACGACCGTTCCAGTCTTCGACCGACGGCATGTAGGCGGTGACGTAGCTCGTTCCCTCGACCGGTGAAGTGACGCTGATCCACGATTCGCCCGAGCGAATTTGCAGGTCATCGGTCGGATCGGTCGTGCCGCGATCGATACACTCATAGAATGGACTCGTCGTACCAATCACAAAGCTGTTATCGATTTTTCGCGGCGTGTCGCGGGGATTGCGCAAGATGTCGAGCTCGTTACGATTGCCGACGGTAACAATCTGGCCCGTGCCGCGACGGTCGAGCATCCACTCGACGCGACGGTTTGTTTGCAAGTATCCATTTTCGCCGCAAACCGCGCCGCGCAAGATGACTTCGCTGCCGATTGGCGCGAGCACTCGCGCGGGGGTGATACCCAAGTAGCCGGCCGGCAGTTGTTCGCGATTCGCCGTACTGGCAACTCCGGCAATCGGCGAACCGAATGGCTGAGGAGTCAGCGTGCCGCCGCTGCCGGGGACGCTATTGTTGGTGAACACCGGTGGGGCCGTCACGTTGCCCGGCGGCGTCGCGAACGTGGTGGTCGGCGTGGCAACGGAACCGGGTGCGGTGGCAACATTGGGTTGTTGGCCCGGCCAAATGAATACCTGTTGGCCCGAAGGATCGATTCTCGGCAAACCCGCGCAGCCGCCGATGGCGATTGTCGCCAAAGCGACAACGCACGCGAGCAGACGGCATTGGTATCGGGTTTCGTCCATTGAAATTTGACTTGTCTGCTGGAGTCTCCGCCGGATGCTCGCGCTCAACGGCGCGGGCGCAGCGCCAGCGATAAAATATGCCGCCTGCGGAAGTTGGTGCGGCATTATTGCAACGCGAGTGTGGTATTTTCTCGACATCTCCTTGCGGGTTGTGAGGGTGGTGACGAAAGGGGGGCCCGCTCGGCGGTTCGCACAATGATCGTCGCGCTCTTTCGGGCAGCCACACCCGAGAGGGGCCGCGAATCTGCGGCTGTTTTGTTGCGTCGCCCAGACCGCGCGATTACCATTGGGAGAGGGGCAATATTCATTTGCCCAGACAACGAACTCATTGCGGGCCCTTTTCGAGTTGCGCCCGCGCCATTTGACCGAGGTATTTGCATGAGCCACTCGCTCACGAGCTGTGTTGTGATTCGTCGTTTCCTAGTGTTGGCCGCCGTGTGGTGTGCCACTGCTTCGCTGTCGTTCGCCCAGTTTGGCGGTGGTGGTGGCGGATTCGGTGGTGGCGGTGGTGGCGGTGGTGGTTTCCCCGGTGGTGGTGGTGGAGGTGGCGGCACGCAAGGCACCCAGGGTGCCTCGGGTGTGTTGGTCGACGCCGACGGCACGCTACGCCGCGTGACGGTCAACGATCCGACTGGTCAGTTGCTTCGTCAGCGCGCCGAAGAGGGCTTTGCCCGCCTTGAGGGGGATCTGAAGAAGCCGAGCAAAATGCGCAAAGTGTCGCTCACGCGGCTCGAACGAGCCGTGGCGACAAAAATCGCCGCTGGCGCTGGGCCCGACAACGCGATGCAAAACCTCGCGGGGCTCACTCGCATTGAATATGTCTTTTGTTATCCCGAGTCGGGTGACATCGTCGTCGCCGGTCCGGCCGAACCGTGGGGCGAAGCTCCCAACGGTCGCAAACTGGGCCTCGAATCGGGTAAGCCAATTATCGAACTCCAAGACCTGATCGTCGCGCTGCGGGCATTTGCTCCGGCGTCGCACGATTCGCCCGTCATTTATTGCTCGATCGACCCGACGCCCGAAGGCTTGCAGCGGATGCAGCAGTTTCTTGTGCAGTTCGGTCGCCAAGCCACTCCGAACGATACGCAGTTCATTGTCGACAAACTGCAAGAATCGCTCGGTCCCCAGGTCATCACCGTCGGCGGTGTTTCGCCTTCGACTCACTTTGCCCAGGTGTTGGTTGAAGCCGACTATCGAATGAAACTGATCGGCATTGGCCTCGAAAAACCGGCCGTGCGGTTGACGAGCTACGTCGACCGCGCGAACCCTGCCGCAGTGAGCCGCAACGCGCTCAAGCGATGGTACTTCGTCCCCGACTACCAATGTGTTCGTAAGTCGGAAGACTCGCTCGCGATGCAAATCGTCGGCGATGGGGTCAAGCTTGTCGGCGAAGACGAAGTGGTGGGCCAAGATGGTTCGCGAACAGGCCGGGGGGGCTCGAACGGCGCGAGCCAAGCGTTCACCGCGACGTTCACCAAGGTTTATCCGAAACTGGCCGAAGAAGACGCCATTTGGCAGCAACTTCGCAACTGCATCGACCTGTCGGTCGTTGCCGCCTACATGCAAGAACACGACCTGTACGGACTCGCCAACTGGAAGTTGTCGACCTTCGGCAGCGAACAAGCGATGCCAGTCGAAACGCTCAACGCACCCAAGGCAGTCGCCTCGGCCGTGAACAGCATCTGGAAAGGGCGCACGCTGATGACCCCCATTGGCGGCGGCGTGCAAATCGAAGCAAAACGGGCGCTCGATAGCGAAAATCTGCTGAGCGACGAGTATGGCGAAGTCGCAGCGGAACGTGAGTCGGTGGAGCTAAAGAACTTGGCAGCCGATGCTTGGTGGTGGGACTGAGTGGTGGGACTTTAACGTGTCAGCGGATGTTTTCTGAGCCAGACGACCACGATTTTGGCGAAATCATTGAACGTTAGTTCGTGCGATTCCAGCGAATTTTCACGGCATAGCTGGTCAAGCTCCCCTGAAAATGTTGCGTACCGATTGGCTTCGGTCGTGCCGCCCGGCACGATGCTATCTCGCTTGGTGGAGCTTTCGAGCCAGTTGCGTACGTCACGGATAAATGTTGGCGTGTCATTGTCGTGTGCGCGGGTGTCTTGCCCAGCGATATCGGAAAGCTCTTGCTGATACCGATACTTGATTGCTTCGAGGATGAGGCACGCCTGCTGCTTTTGAGTTCCCGATTTGTTGAGTTTTGTTTGTCTTGCACGCGATCAGCACAAATTGACCTAAGATGACGTAAACGTCTCAGTCCTTATCCGGTTAGTAATTTAACGAGCGGTTCCATGATGAGTGATGGCGAGCCACTCTGAACAAGTAGCAAAGATCACCCCCGTTCGTTGACCACCACCACGCGCAAGTCGCAAACGTTGGTATGCGTTGGCCCCGTGACGATGAGCCCGCCCAACGGGGCGAAAAAGTTGTAGGCGTCACAACGCCTTAAGTGCTCGGCAATGTCAAGTTTTTGCGAATTCGCAGCTACCGCGATGCACGAATCGATATACGCACCAGCGGCGTCGGTCGGTCCGTCTTCGCCATCGGTGCCGCCGCTGGCCAGCGCGATGCGGTCACAATCTCCCAATCTTTCGAGCGCGGCAAGTACCAGTTGTTGATTTCGCCCGCCACGTCCCCGCTGGCTCGTCGGTGGGAGTTTCACCGTGGGTTCGCCGCCCGTAATGAGACAGTTTGGACCGTTGCCATGGCGCATCGAAATCGCCATTTCGGCCAAGTGGCGACCGACCTCTTCGGCCGGGCCTTCGGGCCGCTTGGCCGACGTCATCGCGTGGTTGTAGCCCAGCCTTTCGGCTTCGCTGCCGGCGGCGTCGACCGCTACCGCGTTGTTGGCGAGCATCACATGGTCGACTTGGCAGGTCGGCGGTGTTGGCTTCGTGGGGGGGAGCTGACGCAGCACATCGGCGACGCGGGACAAACGAGTGTTTCCGAGCAGGTTCAAGTCATCGAGCACACCCAGTGCCGCGGCGGCGGTCGTTGTGCTGGGCGTTGTCGGTCCCGACGCGATCGCAGCGAGCGAATTGCCTGGCACGTCGCTGATCACCAACGAAACGAGCCGACCGGCTTGGCAGGCTTGTGCCAGTCGGCCCCCTTTCACGCGACTCAGCGCACGCCGCACGGTGTTGAGCTGTTCGATGTCGGCACCGGCAGCGGCCAATTCTTCGGCGATGGCGATTTTGTCGGCGATCGTGATGCCATCGATCGGCGCGGGCAACAGTGCCGAGCCTCCCCCGGAGATCAGCACCAAGCAGAGATCGCGCGGTCCCAGCGATCCGACCAGCCTGAGAATCTGATTGGTGCCAATGGCTCCCTCGTCGGTGGGTGAATTGACGCCCGCCGGACGAGCGGCGTGTAGGTGAATGCGCTTCGTTGGTCGCAATGTGTCGATACAATCGTCCGGCACATTGATCCAGCCGGTAACTTGTTTGGCGATCAGTATTTCGTCACCAAGCACCGCTTCGAGCGCATGGGCCATTCCGGCGCCCGCCTTGCCCGCGCCGACGACAGCGATGCGATCGATGGAGTTGAGATCGACTTCAAGATCACCCAGCGCAAAATGCCGGCCATCGACATGCACCATCGCGGGCAGACAAGTGGCTGGCTGCACCGCCACGACGCCCGCTCGCCAGATGCGCAGCGCGTCGCTTTTTAGGCACGTCGGCAATTGAGTTTCGCTATGCAGAAGAAAAATCAGCCGCCGCAGTTCTGTTTTTCGAGCTCTTTGATTTTCTCGATGCGGCGCAAGTGACGGCCTCCCTCGAACTCGGTTTTCATCCACGTTTCGATCATTCGCTCGACGACTCTCGCGCTCAGCAAATCAGCCGACAAACAGAGGCAGTTCAAGTCGTTATGACGACGGCTAATCTCGGCAGTCACTTCGTCGCTACAGGGGGCGGCCCTTACGCCTGTGAACTTGTTGGCGGCAATGGCCATGCCGATGCCGGTGCCACAGATGAGGATGCCGCGCTCGACGGTTCCTGCGCTAATTTGCTTCGCGACGATCGCGGCAAAGTCGGGGTAGTCGACGCTTTCGGACGTACACGTTCCGGCGTCGTCGACGTCGTGCCCCGCTTGTTTCAAGAGCGCGATGATCTGCTCTTTGAGTTGATAACCGCGATGGTCGCTGGCGACAGCAACATGCATGGCAAAGGGCCTTCACGAAAGAGTCGGGGTCAAACTGGTATCTTTAGTTTACCCGACGACGCATGGCCCACTCCAGACCCAATCGTCCGCATGCGAAATTTGAACCCTGTTCATGGCCTTCCTAGTCGCCGTTCGGTGCGAGTGCCAGTGCCCGCAGGGCGTCGAGCGTCGCGAGTAGCTCGTCGCGCGAAATGTCACGCCATTCGCCCATTTTGTGATGCAGAATTGCCAGCTTGAATTGCTCGAACGCCTCGCTCAGGTCTTCGGGAAGCTCGGGCAGATTGGCCAGCGGACGTTCGCGCGACTTTGTCGGCTCGGTCGATCGTTCGGCAGCGGTTGGCTCTTGCACATAATCGTCGCTGTCGCCGTCGGGATTCCGCACCTCGGCTAATTCAGCTTTCGCGGCGACAGCGAAATCGCCGTCGTCGGCTGCGTGGTAGTCACCGGCGTCGATCGTTTTTTCGATGATATCGGACTCGGCCGGATAAACCTCGGCCGGGCCTTCGCTCGCTGCCTGCCTCTGCTGGCGAAGCTGGCTCACCGACCACCCTTTTTGTAAGGCGCCTTCGAGCCACATCTCGGCATCGCTCCAGTCGAGCGCCGCGTGAAAGTGACTCCAGTAGAGTCCGTCGTATTCCGTGAAAGTGTCGCCAAATCGCTCGGCCACGCGCCTCAATCGGCCGACGTGCTGGCTGGTCACATTTCCCACCATCGAGGCCCAGGCTTCGTCGCTGTAGTGCGACGCATCGAGTCCCTCGGCAATGCGCTGCGTCCGCCATTCGCGAATGATGCGCCCTTTCTCCCAGTTCGTGGTACTGATGAGCGTATACCAGCGACCAACAAAAGGCTCGGAAACGGAATCAATCTCAAACTGAAACGGAGCGGGGGCAATTTCGGTAGCGACCATGCTGAGGGCGTCTCCTGCGAATCTCGATGGACCCGATGTCGTCGGGCGCGTTGCGACGGACGATGGTCGCATCATTGGGTCGAGATTCTAACGCAGGTCACGCGGCGAACGCAGCAAGGGGACCGCGTGGATTTAGGCGATTTCTCGCGAACGACTTGCTTCTTAGCCTTACAACCGCGCGGGGCGGAAAACTCGCCTGTGGAAAAGCTGTCGAACGATGGTCGCATTCACGAGACTCATCGAACTAGTGGTCTGTCAAACCCGATAACTACGGTTGTGTGCCACTAGCTCGCGGCTTTCTCGTCCGAAGCAAATCCACAGCGATTGTGCTCGCCGTCGCAGAAAGGGCGATTCTTCGACGCGCCGCAGCGGCAGAGTGCGATGGCCGGTTTCTCGGCGTTGATGACGAACGCGTTGCCGTCGGCGTCGACTAGCTCGAACGGACCTTCAACGAGAAATGGACCGTTGGTACGCATACGAATTCGAACGTCGGCCATGTTGACTCCAATGGGGGGCGAAGTGGTTTCAGGGTCAACTGTAACGCGGGTTCGTAGCGACGACTAGCACTCGCGTTATTCACTGGCGTTATTCGTTGGCGGTCGACTCACTCTCAGCAGCGTTAGCCGCTGGCTGCGATTCTGATGACGACGCCGGCGCAGCCGCATCGGCGGTGAAAGCCGCTGGCCGTGCGGCTTTGAAGAGAAACAGCACCCGCACTCTCGGCGAAATTGTGTCGACACCGGCCATCGACGGTGCATTCTCAGCGGCACCCGAATCGGCAGGTGGTTCGAACTCACGCAAACGAGTGGCACCGGTCTTGGGTAATGGGCCATCGCCAACACCAAAGTGGTGTTTGCGGTCGTCAATTGTGGGTCCGCCGCTCTGGGCTAATTCTTGTCGGGCGACTTCTTCTTGGGCCACCTTTTGCTGAGCGTAGTTCCCGCGGCTCAGATTGTTTGAATAGAGAACTTGTGCTCGTGCGAAGTCTTTGCCGTCGCGACTCGGTTCATCGGATGACTCAAGCGTTGCTGCCTCATCTGGCTGAGACTTCTCGCGTCGGTCGCCGTCGTCAAACCGCGAGAATCGACTTAGTTTCCGCTGCGCTGCTTGTTTTGTCTCGATCACCTGTTCGGCTAGCGCCTCGCGATTCGTTGCGATCCACGAGCGAAGCTCGGTACCGCTTTTGAATTCCTGTTGTGCGGGCACAATCTGTTGCCGCGTCGTTTCGGCCGGTTGCCGCGAGTTCGCAACGAGTTGCCGGGCGTCGATCACCACGTTGCTGTAATTCGACATTTCGTTGCTGAGGTCTTCGAGGCATTGGGCAATTTGCGCGGGCGAAGCCTCGACCAAAATCGCCTCGTCGACTTCGTCAGCCGGCATGTCGCGACGGGCGTAGCGATTCACCTCGTCGATATTCGCTGTCCGACCGAGTGATGGCGACGTGCTGTCGCGACTCTTGTTTTCATCGAGAGCATCAGCGTTCGCATCGTCGTTCGCATCATCGTTCGCATCATCGATCGCGATGCCGTTGCCGGCGAGGATTCTGTCGAAGTCTTGCCGCTCGAATGAGACCAACGTGGTCTCGATTTCAACCACCAGCGGCATGTCATGCGAATCGGTGTCGGCATTGCTTTCGACGACTCCGGCGAAGCCGAAACCACCGCGCATGCCCCCATCGGCCAAATCAACGGACGTCGCGTCGCTCGATGGCTTAGCGCTCGCTGCCCCAGCGATTTCACCGCCTGGTTGCTCGTCAGCGGCCATAAGGCTCTCAGCATCGCCCCCTACCGGTGGTGGGCCACTCGCGGTGCTCGGCTGATTGCTTGGTACCGCCATCGGCCGCAGAGCACGCTCGGCGGCGACGATGCGACCTTCGACCTCACCCTCGTTCTCTCTCAATTCGGCGGCACCGGCCGGGGCCGCTTTGTCGGCCACGCCACTTTTCGCGATTTCGCGGTTCTCGGGCTCGCGCGGCCAGAGCGCCACCACCATCAACCCGGCCGCGATGGCCGCAGCCACCCATTGCCAACCGGCAGGCGAGCGTCCTGCGGTTGTTCCAGCACTTGGTCGCGCGGCAACGACTTTTTCTTGCGGAGCGACCACTGTGCCGAGTCTGGCAACCACTCGTGCGGCGAGATCGCCCGGCATGTTCTCGCGGGGCATCGCGCCGAGGGTCCGCGAGAGATTTTCGAGTTCCGCCACCAAATCGCGCGCGGCGGCGCTCTCGCTCAGATGCTGCTCGACGACTTCGCGCTCGGCGTCGGTAAGCTCCCCATCGACATAGCCGCTCAGCAGAGCGTCGTCGAAAAGCGGAACTTCGATTGGTGATTCGTGCAAGGACATCGGTGCGAACTCAAAACCTTCAAGAACAAGAACAAATCGAGAGCCGTGGCCGTGAGGCCCCGGGTAACGTCACAACGTCAAAAAGCGAGCAAGTTTAAGAGTAATTGGCCCCTTTTCTCTTTGGTACAACACTTGAACTATCGTGGAATTGTCGCGGTCAAATTAGCGGGCATCGAATCGGACCGTTTCGGTAAAAAAAATATGACTTCGCGAGCCCGATGGAAGTTTGCCAATCGAACTCATCGTCGGAATCATTGATCCTCGGCATCAACGACCCCTGCCAACAGGTCCTTCAGTTGCATCCGTGCCCGAAATAGCCGGCTGCGGACCGTGCCAATCGGGATATCGAGGATCGCGCTAATCTGTTCGTAGTCGCACCCTTCGATTTCGCGAAGCACGACAATCGTGCGGTGGTCGTCGGCGAGTTGGTCGATGGCGTCTTGTACCTGGGCAACTCGTTCGCGAGTCATCATTTGTTCGGCGGGCGATTGGCAGTGGTCAGTGGTTGACTCAGCAATCCGCGAGGCATCGTCGTCGGCCCACGTCACCGGCCGTCGGCGACGACGGTGACTCATGGCCATGTTGAACGCAATTCGGTAGAGCCAAGTGTAAAAGCGGCTTTCTTGTCGGAAGGTGTCGAGTTTCGTGTAGGACTGAACGAACGCCTCTTGGGCCACGTCGGCCGCATCTTCAGCCGAGCCGGTGAGTCGCAACAAAGCATTAAATAGTCGCGGCTGATATCGCTCGACGAGCACGGCAAAGGCGCTTGAGTCTCCTGCCCGGCAGCGATTGATCGCCGCAAGGTCGACGTTGCCGTCGTCGTCGCTCGTGTTCTTGGACGCCGGTTCGATGAGATGAGTTCCCTGCATTTTGCCGCACTCCAGAGCAGACCAACCACGATTCTCAGCACCCAACAGTACGGGTGTCAATTGCGCAGGCGATTTGCGGTCTTGCGAAAGTGAGTAGACTTGATGCCAGTTCGATGTACGCGACTCCCCCGGCAATAGTTCGCAGAGACCCGCAATGGCGATTCCCCAAAGCCTCGATTGGCTTCCCAGCGCACTCGACGCATTGGACCAGCGGCACCTCCGTCGCCGCTCGGTCACTCGCGAGCCGCTGGGTGGGGCGCACTGTCGAGTCGCAGGCGACAAGTCGCCGCTCGTGAACTTCGCCTCGAACGACTATCTGGGGCTCAGTACCCATCCCGAAATCTGCGCAGCGGCTGCCACAGTGGCCGCTGAGATAGGGGTTGGCACCGGCGCGAGTCCCGTCGTCAGCGGTCGCACGAGTCTTCATGCGCAGCTCGAAACCGAGCTTGCCCGGCTCGTCGGCTGTGAATCGGCAATGGTCTTCTCGTCGGGCTTTGCCGCCGGCGTCGGCGTGATTCCCGCGCTTGTGGGCGGAGAAGACGCGATTTATTCCGACGAGCGGAACCACGCTTGTCTAATCGATGGCTGCCGACTCTCGCGGGCGACACGGTTCATCTATCGGCATGGTGACACGGCACATCTAAGAGAGCTACTCGCCGCTGGCCGACGATTCCGCCGCCGGCTCGTCGTCACCGACACACTCTTCAGCATGGGTGGCGATTTGGCGCCACTCGCCGACATCGCTCATCTTACTGACGAACACCAAGCCATGTTACTCGTCGACGAAGCCCACGCCATCGGCGTTTGGGGACCAAACGGGGGTGGCGTTGTCGACGAATTGATTCATACGACCGGTCCCCGGCCCGTCGTTTACGACCACGTCAGCATTCGTATGGGAACGCTCAGCAAAGCCCTCGGCGCGGCGGGTGGATTCGTGGCCGGGTCGCAGTTGCTGATCGACTGGCTGACTAACCGCGCGCGGAGCTACGTCTTCAGCACCGCTCAGCCATTGCCAGTCGTCGCGGCCGCGCTTGCTGCAATTGCTATCAATCGCCGCGAGCCAGCTCATCGCGCGCGGGTCATCGCACTGGCTCGCTCTGTTCGCGAGCAGCTCGTCGCTCAAGGCTGGTCGATCGGCCAGTCAACGAGCCAAATCGTCCCGGTCATGATCGGCGACCCGGCCACCACAATGGCCTGCAGCGGTCGACTCGCAGAAGCCGGTTTCTGGGTGCCCGGCATCCGTCCGCCGACTGTGCCCGAAGGAGAGTCGCAACTACGGATAAGTTTGCGAGCGGACCACACACAAAGCGATATCGAAAGGCTGCTGGCCGAGCTGCGGACATGCCGGGGTGACTTTCCCAGGGTCGGTTTATAGGCATCGCCCGGCTTGGTTGGGTTAACCATAGGCCAGGCAAGGCTTTACGTCGGCCGGGCTGCGGAAAGCTTTGCTTGACCATTGGCATCGCCCCATTTACTATCAAATAGACCGACTATTCATTTTCACTCCCTGGCCGTGGCTGGCGGGAATGAATGTCCAACGTTTTTCCCGCCGCAACCTTATCGATTCACAAGGCTCGCCCGGCGATGGCTTTAGCGACATACTTAATCCTTCTGCTCGCCTCGGCCATCGGCTGCTTCTTGGCGTCGAAGCGTTGGCATTGGTCGCACGTGTTCGTTGTCGAAGTCCTGTTTCTGTCGGGACTTTTTCTGCATGCGATTGCGTCCGATGTGATGCGATTTCATGCGAAAACGCGCAGCGGCCTCGAGTCGACAGAAATGCGTATTGAAACGACCGAGCCACTTGCGAAAGCGGTAGAAAGCGGTACACGCGACCAGTCGACAATCGATTCTCTCACGAATCAAGATTTGAGAGTCGCGTTCGTTCCCGGTTCCGACCCACCGACAATGAAGGGCGCCAACGAACTCGATCATGAACTGGGCCTCATCACCCGCATCGTTGGGCGCAACTGGGGTAAAGATAAAAAAGGTAAAGTGGTCCCGCAGGGACAAGTGAACCCGCAGACGGGCGAAGCGACCGTGAAGGTTGAGTTCCCCCAACCCCACGGCATCGAGGCCAACTCGATCGTTTATGTCTTTGAAGAGGGTGAGCCAACGGTCCCCGACGCCACGCGTGGTCCGCAGTACCTTGGCGAGTTTCGCGTGACGGGTGTCGCGGCCGACATTGTGAAGCTCGAACCGGTGGGAACTTGGGACGATCAACAAAAAGCACGCCTCGGCAAGATTCGCGGATCGTGGATTATTTACGAATCGATGCCGATCGATCAGCACCCCGATGGCATTTTGCGAATCTTTGCCGATGTGGCCGAAGACGACTGGGGCAAGTTCGTGCCGCCGTCGGTCGTCGACGACTATCGTCGCCACGGCACCCCCGCAACCCCCGACGATGACGAGTGGCACAAAGTGGGTCTCGACGCCGACGGCAATGTCGTGGGGGTCGAAAACTGGGACAAGGCGGTGAAGTACGAATACCGTCGCGAGCTACGCGATTATAACTATCTATTCGCCGAATACTCGAATCGGTGGATTCAACTATTGGCCGACAAGGCTTCGCTCAAAGCCGACAATGAAAAGCTGCAAGCCACATTAATCAGCGCGAAGGAGTTGCAAGCCTATCGCGAGGCCGAACAAGCGAAACTCAAGTTCGATCTGGCCGGAGTGCAGGCCGATCGTAAGGCGATTGAGGCGCACCTCGCGGCACTCGAAACGTCGCTTGCTAATGCCAAAGGTCTGCTCGCCGAAACGCTCAATCAGAATCTCATGCTGGCAACCCAACTCGCCGCCGCTCAAGCCGAGGCTGCTGCGGCCATTAACCAAGTGACCGAGCCTGTCCCTGCGCGGGCCGCCAATTAAGTCGCTTTGCCCGACTTGCCTCGGCCGCTAGCACGGCTAGCTATTGACCGGCGGGCGGCGATTCTCTATTCCGCCCTTCATGGAAGTCTTCTGGCCCCAACCGATGTGCGCTCGCGCTGCTAGTTTTCTAGCCGTCGGCATCGCGCTCGTGGTCTGCGCCGGGTGCCGGAACAACAACTCGCAGCGAGAAGTCTTCGTCCGCGAACTACGACAACAAGAAGACGAAATCTATCAACTCGAAGACTACCTGGCCGAGTATCAACAGATCATCAAACAAAACCGAGCCGAGACAGCGCAATTGCGTAACGAACTCGCGGCTCTACGGAGCGAATCGAAAACAACGACAGGCCGCAGCAGTCGCGACAACCAGCAACCGTTTGGTGGATCGCTTCGCGATCGCTCACCGACTCGCGCTCCAACGAGTAACGGCAGCAACGACGCAATGCCCGACATTGACCTGGGCGACCCCGTGATGCCCGACATCGATTTGGGCGAACCGGTGTCGCCCGAAGAACGCGGCGTGCCAGGCGAGTTGCCCGATGGTTTGCAGGGTGTTCGCCGCTTGCCGACCCGCATGCGACTCGCTTCGGCCGAAATCGATGAGAGCGAATTCGTGCCACCGCCGCTACCGGTCGAGCCAGCCGACTCGGTTGCGATTTATGCCGAGCAAGCACCGACCGAATCGCAGGGAGATGTCGCGATCGGACTGCTGGCGATCGTCGAACCGCTGCGCCGCGATGGAGGGGCCGGTGCGTTTCGTGGACAGTTGTCGCTGATGGTTCGCGATCCTCTCGACGACGAAGGTCCCGAGTTGGCGCGGTGGGACCTGACCGTCGAGCAAGTCGAAGCAGGCTGGCGCGACGGCAGCCGGCGAGTGCTCGACTTCGCGCTGGCGATGCCGCCCGAAACACCAGTGGGCCGACCACTGGAATTGTGGGTCCGCCTCGTACCCGAAGGTCGTGACAAGCTGCTCTCGCATACAACGATCGAACTCTCGCCACAGGTTAACCTCGTTGGCATCGCCGCCAGTGGAGGACCAGTGCGACTCGTCGCGGGCGCCGAGACCTCACAAACGGCCTGGGTCGCCGCCGCTCCGACCGACAGCGAAGGCGACGCCATCGAGGCCCCCACCTGGAAAACGGCCAGTCAGTCGCCGCCACCGGCGGTGACCCCGCCAACTACCGAGCGGCTCCTGATGCCACCGACCTGGAGCCCTCGGCGATAGCTAAAAACGAAAAGCCGCAGAGGCCGCGGTTTTCGTATTACCGGGAACTCTCATGAAACTCACAGTCCTCATCCCCTGTAAAGACGAACGCCACAACATCGCCGCCTGCCTTGCTGCGGCCCACGTGGTGGCCGACGAGGTGATTGTTGCCGACAGTGGTTCGACCGATGGCACGCTCGAATACGTTCGCATGCGTGGCGACTGCCGTGTGATCGAGCGCGACTTTGTGAACTATGCCAGCTTCAAGAACTGGGCCATTCCTCAAGCGGCGCACGAGTGGGTGCTGATTGTCGATGCCGACGAACGTGTCACCCCCGCACTGGCGACCGAGATTCGCGAACTGCTCGCGAGCGACCCGCCACAAGACGCCTACGCGATTCGCCGGACGACGTTTGTGTTGGGTCATCGGCTCCGCTACAGCGGACTGCAAAACGACAAAGTGACGCGACTCATCCGGCGATCATTGCGCTATGCCGACACTCGGGTTCACGAACATCTCGAAGTCCCGAGCGGCCGGTTGGGGCAGCTCAAAAGCCGGCTCGAACACCACACGGTTCAAAACGTCGCCCGGATGTTCGCCGTCCAGAATCGCTATACAAGCTGGGGGGCGCTCGATCGATTCGATCGCGGTAAACGGATTTCTTTCGCGCAAATTGTCGTAAAGCCCCCCATGAAATTCTTGCAGACTTACTTGCTGCAACGCGGTTTTCTCGATGGACGGATGGGGTTGGTGTGGAGCGCGGTCACGGCTTTCTACGCCTTTGCCCGGTTGCTTAAGCAATGGGAGTTGCAGCAGGAGGGCTCGACCGCTTACGAATCGGCCGCTGCCGACGCGCTGCCGGTGACCGGTGAAATGGGTCGCAAAGTCGCGTAGGATGAACAACCCCAATCATTGCTTCTCGCCTGCGACGCCCGATGAAACTGCGCACCCTCACACTCGGCTGCAAAGTCAACCAATACGAAACTGAGTATGTCCGCGAAGGGCTAGCGACGATCGGTTATCGCGAAGCGGCTGAGACAGACGAGGCCGACCTTTGTATCGTCAACACCTGCACCGTCACTGCCGATGGCGACGCCAAGAGTCGCAAAGCGATCCGCCGACTCGCGCGCAAGAACCCGGCAGCGAAGATCGTTGTGATGGGCTGCTACGCAACCCGCGCTCCCGAAGAAGTGGCCGAGCTGCCGAATGTTACCGAGGTCGTGACCGACAAACGAGAATTGCCCGATTTGCTCGGTCGCTGGGGGGTGACCGATGTACCGACGGGCATCTCCGGGTTTGGCCGTCGCCATCGCGCTTACGTGAAAGTGCAAGACGGCTGTCTCTTGCGTTGTAGCTTTTGCATTATTCCCCATGTGAGGCCCCAACTCACGAGCCGACCGCTGGCGGACATTGTGAGCGAAGTCGAGCGGATCGTCGCCAATGGGTTTCGCGAGATTGTGCTGACCGGCATTCACCTGGGGCACTATGGCGTCGACTTTAGTCGCTCGCGGCCGAAGCGCGATTGGACCCGGCTCGCCGACTTGCTTGCTCGGCTCGCTGAACTACCGGGCGATTTTCGAGTCAGGCTCTCCAGCATCGAAGCGACCGAGGTGACTCGCGAGTTGATTGCCGTGATGCAGGCCAACCCCGAGCGAATCGCGCCCCACCTGCATGTCTCGATGCAGAGCGGTAGCGACAGTGTGTTGAGGCGCATGCGGCGGCGGTGGGGATCGCGGCGGTTCATCGATCGCTGCCGGTTGCTGCAAGACGCGCTCGACCAACCGGCTATCACGACCGACATTATCGTGGGCTTCCCAGGTGAAACCGACGCCGAGTTTGCCGAGACGATCTCCACGAGCCGCGAGGTGGGTTTTTCGAAGATCCACATTTTCCCGTTCAGCCCCCGCCGTACCACGCCGGCGGCGACCATGTCCGATCAAATTCATGGCGACATCAAACAGGCCCGCGTGAGCGAACTTGCCAAAGTCGAAACCGAGCTACAAACGGCTTACTTTGAGTCGCTCGCCGGTCGTCGGTTGAGGGTGCTGGTCGAAAGCCCGCTGCCGGGCGGCACCCACTTCATCGGCACCGCGTGTCGTTACGCACCGGTCGAGCTTCCTGCGACCACTGCCGACGAATGGCAATTCCGCGATATAATCGCGGGCGACGTTCGCGAAGGAAGAATCGTCGCGAAATAAAGGTCAGCTTTTTGCGATCGGCAATCAGCCAGAAGAATCGAACTTCTATCCTCTAACATCGATCACCCCCTCGGCCACTCCGGGGGCTGACGCCACCCGGCTCACCTTACAAGTCAACTTTCTCCCCTCTGCACTCCACCATGCGCGTACTCAGCGGCATTCAACCGACCGGCCCGTTTCACTGGGGCAATTATTTTGGCGCGATTCGGCAATATATCGAGCTGCAAGATGTGGCGGATGAGTCTTACTATTTCGTCGCCAACTTGCATGCGCTGACAACCGTGCGAGATAGAGATCGGCTTGCCCAGTTCACACTCGACGGCGCGATTGACCTGCTCGCGCTCGGCTTGAATCCAGAGAAGGCCGTGCTGTTTGTCCAGAGCGATGTGCCCCAAGTGAGCGAGCTTTGCTGGCTGCTGATGACCGGCACACCGATGGGGCTGCTCGAACGTTGCGTGAGTTACAAAGACAAACTAGCTAAAGGGATCAAAGCCGACGCGGGGCTCTTCACCTATCCAGTGCTGCAAGCGGCCGACATTTTGGCCTACGACGCCGATGTGGTTCCCGTGGGCGAAGACCAATTGCAACACATCGAAGTCTGTCGCGACATCGCGGGGAGTTTTAACCACCACTTCGGCGAGACATTTGTGTTGCCGAGAGGCAAGGTGCTCGACCAATCGGCCCGCGTTCCTGGCACCGACGGCGAGAAGATGAGCAAAAGCTATGGCAATACGCTGGCGGTGTTCGACGACGAAAAGCCCCAGCGCAAACAGATCATGCGGATTACGACCGACAGCCGCCCGATGGAAGACGCGAAGGAGCCCGACGGGGACGTGCTGTTCGATCTCTACAAGCTCGTGGCGACCACCGACGAAATCGCTCTGATGGCGGCCAAGTACCGCGCCGGTGGATTTGGCTATGGCGAAGTCAAGAAGGCACTGGCCGACGCCAGCGAGCGCTACTGGGGTGAATTCCGAAGCCAGCGAGTCAGTATCGCTGCGCGGCCCGACGACGTTCGCGACATTCTGCAAGCGGGTGCCGCGAAGGCCCGCGCGCGAGCGGGGCAGGTGCTCGAGCGGGCTCAAGTCGCGTGTGGCGTAAAGACGTAGCACTCGCGGTATTTCGTAGCCGGAGTGGCAACACTTCGGAGCGTCAGGGTGATGCTCCGAATTCTTATGAATCCGGCTACGACAGTGATAACGCTCAACGCGCGCAACGAAAACCGACGTCGCACGAAGTATGCTGGGCGTCGGCGTGGCCGCGGGTGGCGACCCTCATGCTGCTAGCGGGAGTGAGATACGACCCGCCGCGAAGCACTCGCTGCGTGACATCGTTTGGTCCGGTGGGGTTCTGGCTGGGTGAAATGCCATAGAACTCGGCATCGTAGCCATCGGCCGTCCAGCACCATGCGTTGCCGGCAATGTCAACGAGCCCGTAGGCATTCGACGGGAAGCGGCCGACCGGCGCCAGCTTGCCGAAGTGATCGAGCTTGTGGTCTTCGTCGGGAAAGCGACCCTGCCAAAAGTTGGCCATCGCACGATTGTCGGGAGCAAGCTGGTCGCCCCAGGCAAAAGTGCCAGCCAACCGCCCGCCCCGCGCGGCCCGTTCATACTCGGCTTCGGTCACGAGCCGCTTGCCCGCCCACTTGGCATAGGCCACCGCGTCGTGCCAACTGACGTGAACAACCGGATGACGATCGAGTCCGAACAGCGAGCTATCGGGGCCAGTCGGGCGCTGCCAATTCGCCCCTTCGACTGTTTTCCACGCTTTTGCTTTGGCGTCGAACAAGAGCGAACTCCCCCTTCGCTCGGCGGTTGTCACATGCCCAGTGGCGTCCGCAAACTGTTTGAACTCGGCATTGGTGACCGGCGCTTTGTCGATCCAAAAACCATCGAGCGTGACATTGTGAATGGGCCACTCGTCGCGCCGCGCGGCATCGGTTGAGCCCATCAGAAACTCGCCGGGGGGAATCCACACCATCCCCTCGCGCTCGCGCACCGGCGACTTCGCATTGTCCGGCGGCGTGGTCTCAACCTCAACCGATGCAACGTCAACCGACTCCGCCTCACCACGCAGCAGCACAAGCGGTATCGCGAGCGCGATCACCCCGACGATGGCCATCCAGTTGCGTTTAATATTCTGCACGTGAGCGAATCCTTTCGCACCGTTGGCGAGCCGGGTGGCGTCAGCCCCCGGAGTATTTTGAGTCGAACGTTCCAAACTCGGGTGGCTGGCGCCACGGGCTCGCCTTCGACCTAATCGCCTCGTCGTTGTTGATACCGTCGGCTCGCTTCTTCCATTGTCCGCTTCTCTCTGGCGGTGAGGCTTTCTTGCCCGTGCTCTTTGATCTTCGCGAGAATACGGTCGACTTCTTCTTCGCGTGTTGGTTTGCGAGTCGTGTCGGGGTTGTGGACTTTAAGTTTGGGCCCGAACCTGGGCAATTTCCAGCGATCGGGCAGAAAGTCGGCCAGCCGCCAACGGTTGCGGAAATACAAAAAGCCGAAGAGCGCGCCGCCGAAGTGAGCCGTGTAGGCAACGTTGCCCGAACGACTGAACGCGCCGAAGATATCGATCCCTAAAAAGATAATTCCAAAGAGCCACGCGGGAAGCTCGATGATGCCGTAGAGGAAAATCGACTGATGAGGGAAGTTCAAGATGAATATCACCAGAATCGCCGAGATTGCCCCCGATGCACCCAACATGCTCGGGACCTCCGTAACGAGTCGGCCGTTGAAAATCACTTCGGAATTCGGCAAGGGTAGTTCGGTGATGTTCCAGACGAGCGCCGACGCGATCACGCCGGCGAGATAGATCGCCAAAAACTCACGCGAGCCATACCGCATCTCGACCGCGCGGCCAAAGAAAAACAGCGCGATCATGTTGAAAGCAATGTGCCTTAAGTCGTCGGGCGAGTGGGCGAAGCCACAGGTAATAAGTCGGTAGACCTCCCAGGGACGCTCATACCAGTTTTCGGTAAGCGAAATGTAGTCGGTGAACCGCTGCTCTCTGAACAGCAGTTGCAGGACATAGACCCCGACGTTCACGACAATCAGCCAAGTGGTCATCGACCAATCGGGCCCGCCCCTGCGGCCGTAGCTGTCGCGTCCGTAGTCTCGATCGTAGATTCCCATGCTTCGTTGCCGGTTCGTTTAGCTAGCTGGCGGTGGATGCGGAGACTATCGTAAGCGAAGCGAGGCGAAAAGACGAATCCGCGCCCGGGCTTAGTCGTTGATTGCTCCGCAATCACACGTTCGATTACCGAGCTGTCAACCACTCTCTTCGCCTAACCGAAGGGCGACTGCTAGCTCACAGAGTCGCGGTCGATTTGCTATATTGCGCTTCGCCAAACTTGCATTTCCTGTTGGAGTTACCTCGTCATGGCCGGTTTTCGCCTTCCTATGCCCACACGACGCCCTTCCGGGGGCGGGACGCAGGGTTCGTACCGCAGCGCGTCGGGGCGGAGTCCGTTTGGTGGCGGCTCGAGCAGCGGCACGGGGGGGCTGAAGATGCGGCTCTTGATCGCCGTCGGAATCGCGCTGTTTGCTCTGTTTTCTTACTATGGAGCCCCCGGCGATGAGAACAAAGTGACCGGCGAAAAAGAACGTGTCGCCTTCAGCGACGAAGCCGAAGAAATGCAACTCGGCCTGCAAGCGATGCCCGAAATGGTCGCTCAGCACGGCGGTGAAAGCCGCAATGCCGCGAATACCGACATGGTCAATCGCGTCGGTTTTCGACTGCTGCAGTCGCTCGAGAGCAACGTCGCCAAAGAGGGGCGAGAGTTGCCCTACAAGTTCGATTTTCATTTGCTGGCGGACAACCGAACGGTAAACGCTTTTGCGCTGCCGGGTGGACAGGTCTTCATTACCGAAGCGCTGTTCGCAGCACTTGAGACCGAGGGGCAGCTCGCCGGTGTGCTGGGACACGAAATTGGCCACGTCATCGAACGTCACGGCAACAAGCGAATGGCTCAAGAGCAACTTTTCGCCGGGCTGGCGACCGCCGCCGGCACCGTCGGAGGCGACGCCAACAGTATGCGGATGGCGCAAATGGCGAAGCAAATGGTCAGCATGAAATATGGCCGCGAAGACGAACTCGAAAGCGACAAGTGGGGCGTGCGGCTGTTGGCCTGGGCCGACTACGACCCCCGGGCGATGATTGGCGTGATGAAAGTTCTCGAACAAGCCGCCGGTAGTGGTGGTCCGCCAGAAATGATGAGCACTCATCCCAAGCCCGCCAACCGGGTGAAGTATATCGAAGAGGTGCTTGCTGCGGAATTTCCCAATGGTATTCCTGACGGCCAGAAGTAACCCAGAACTTTCGCCGCTGGGGCTACGTAAGCGCTTCAGTCGACAAACAGAACAAATCCCCGGCGAGCACGATGCCGCTTCTTGAAATCCGCGAGCTGACGAAATCGTATCGCGAGCCCGATGGCTCGCCGCTACCGATACTCGACATCCCTCACTTCGACGTCGCGTCGGGGGAGCAAGTCGTGTTGCGCGGTCGCAGCGGGTGTGGCAAGACGACTTTCTTGCATTCGGTCGCGGGGCTAGCGAGTGTCTCGTCGGGCACGATTAAGATCGCCGGGGTCGAAATCAATCGGCTGTCCGAGATTGGCCGCGACCGGTTTCGCGCCCAGAACATCGGTTACGTGTTCCAGACTTTTAATCTACTTCCAGGCTTCTCGGCACTCGAAAACGTGCTGCTCGGTATGGCCTTCACGGGACAAGGTGTCGACCGCGACCGTGCTCATCATTTGCTCGAACGGGTGGGCCTCGCCCATCGACTCGCGCACCATCCGGCAGCGCTCTCGGTCGGCGAACAACAGCGCGTTGCCGTGGCCCGTGCTTTGGCTAACAAGCCGGTGCTGTTGCTCGCCGACGAGCCGACCGCGAACATCGACCCGGCCCATCAGCAGCAGGTGATCGACCTGCTCCGCGAAGTCTGTGCCGCCGAAGACGTCGCGATGCTGCTGGTGACTCACGCTCCGGAAGTCAGCGACCAATTCGAGCGCGTCGAATACCTCGAACAACTCAATCGCGTGGCGGCCGCATGAATTTGTTTCAAATAGCTTGGCGGAATCTCTCGCAACGGCCGTTGGCGTCGACGCTCACCGGCCTGTCGATGGCGCTCGGTGTCGCCAGCATCGTTTGCGTGATCGTCATTCACGGCGTCGCCGTCGAGCGATTCGAACAAGACGCCCAGGGCTACCACTTCATCGTTGGCGAAAAAGGGAGCGCGCTGCAACTTGTGTTGAGCACTGTTTATCACCTCGACAAACCGTTGCCGCCGATTTCGTATGATTACTACCGCGAGCTAAAAACAGGCAAGTACGCCGAGTTTGTCGATGCGGTTGTCCCCTATTGTTTGGGCGATAGCTACGATGCAAATGGCACTCTATTTCGTGTTGTGGGGACCACGCCCGAGTTGTTCGAGCGGCTCAAATACGATGGCGAGACGAATTACAAATTCAGCTCGGGCGAAAACTTCAAGTCCGACCACTTCTACGAGGCGGTCGTCGGTTCGGTCGTCGCCAGCCAAGGAAAGCTCAAAGTCGGCGATACATTTAACCCCACCCACGGCCTGCAAGCCGAAGGCGACAAGCACCAAGAGTTCAAGGTCGTCGGCGTGCTCGCCCCGACGGGCACAGCCAACGACCGGGCGCTGTTCGTGAATATGGAAGGCTTTTTCTTGCTCGAAGGCCATGCACTCGCGCCCAAAGAGTCCGCCACTGAGACGAATTCGATCGAGAGTGGCGAGCCACTCGGCCCGACCGTCGGCTATGACAACGAAGGAAAAACGGTCGATCCGCTCCCCGAGAATCAGCGCGAAGTGACCGCGATGCTGGTGCTGGCCAAGAACGCCACGATGTCTATGGCGCTCTCGACGACAATCATGAAAGGGGACGACCGAGCGATTCAAGCCGTCGCGCCGGGGAGTGTCGTCACGCAGTTACTCGATAAGTTCTTCGCACCGGTGCGAGCGATTCTGCTCGTGCTGACGAGCCTGATCGTGCTCGTTGCCGCGATCGGCATTTTGGTGAGCATTTACAACTCGATGTCCGAACGCAAACACGACATAGCCGTGATGCGAGCACTCGGAGCGAGCCGCTGGACTGTGCAGGCGATTGTACTGCTCGAATCGGTCATGCTCGCGCTCCTTGGTGGTTTGGCCGGGATTTTTCTGGGGCACCTCATGGTGGGGCTGGCGAATCCCTTCGTCGAGCCATTAACGGGTATCTCGCTTGACATGTTCGCTTTTAATCCGCTCGAACTTGTGCTCATTGTCTCGGTGATGGCGCTGGCTACTGTTGCCGGTTTTGTCCCGGCTTGGACTGCCTATAACACCGATGTCGCCAAGGCACTCGGGGCAATGCGTTAGAAAAAACCGCAGAGGCCGCAATGGTTGCGACGACGGTACCGAAGGGGATCGCCGGGTGGCGGGTGTATGGTGTCCTTGTTCTAGCAGACCACCACGGGGCATTCGACAAAAAAAATTTGGCCGCTCCTTGTGCTACGGTCGAAAAGCCGCGGAGCGGCGATAGCGCGTAGCCAGGGACGCAAGTCCCTGGTGTTTATGGAGAGATTCAAATGAGCCACGGAGTGGCGACAGCGATTGTGTGGAGTTCGCTGTCGCCGCTCCGCGGCTTGCGGTGGTTTTGTCGATTGATCTCGGGGCTCACGCCCCGAGCTATGCGCTGACGCCACTCTGTGGCTAAGAACACATAGCCGCGGAGCGGCGATAGCGCATAGCCAGGGACGCAAGTCCCTGGAGTCGAAGCGATCATTCAATTCAGCCACGGAGTGGCGACAGCAGCGTCATCCAACATGCTCGTGTTCGAACACATACTTCGGGTCGTACTCGATTTTGTGCCGGTCGAGTAGCCCGATGAACTCGTCTTGGAAACTCAACTTTCGATGATGCTCTTGCTGATTCTGAATGTAGCGGCGAACGATCTCGCGTTGCGAAACGCTGACGCTGAAGGCAGCGTAACCTGTTTGCCATTGAAACTTCGCGGTTTGATCACCCCGCTCGTTTACCCACTTCGAAGAGTTGGTCTTAATGATTCGAATCGAGTCGGCAACCGCAATCGTCGGACGAATTCCGACAAGTAGATGAATGTGATCGGGCATGCCTCCGATTTCGCGAAGGCAACCTTTTTCAGCGCGGATGATTCCGCCGAGATATTGGTAGAGCTCTTCGCGCCATTTGTCGTCGATCCTTGGCTTCCGATATTTCGTGCTAAATACGACGTGGTAATCCAAGCAGGTGAATGTGCTGGCCATCGGTGTTTCCCATTAACCGCAGAAGGGTAAATGCAAACAGGTTAACACAATCGTGGGGCAAGTTCGCTGTCGCCGCTCCGCAGCTAAGAATTCATAGCCGCAGAGCGGCGGAAGCGCATAGCCAGGGACGCGAGTCCCTGGAGGAGTCGAAGCGATCATTCAATTCAGCCACGGAGTGGCGACAGCGATTGCGGTCAATTCGCTGTCGCCGCTCGGCGGCTTGCGGTGGCTTTGTCGATTGATCTCGGGGCTCACGCCCCGAGCTATGCGCTGTCGCCACTCCGTGGCTAAGAATTCACAGCCGCAGAGCGGCGGAAGCGCATAGCCAGGGACGCAAGTCCCTGGTATTGATGCGATCATTCAATTCAGCCACGGAGTGGCGACAGCGATTGCGGTCAATTCGCTGTCGCCGCTCCGCGGCTTGCGGTGGTTTGCTAACGTTTTCCCGGTGCTGGCGCACCGGGCTATGCGCTGGCGCCACTCCGTGGCTGAGAATCCATAGCCACGGAGTGGCGACAGCGATTGTGTTGAGTTCGCTGTCGCCGCTCCGCGGCTGGGCATGGTTGCCGGGCGTGTTCTTGCGGCCATCGCTGCACGAGGTGACCACTGAACCCGACGACGAAACCGCTGCGCAAACGCCGCCATCAATGGCCTCGATCCCCCCGGCGGCGTATGCTTTTGGTAGTGACAGGTCGCAGAAAGTGCCAGGAAACATGACGTACACCACACTCAGCTATCCGCAGCCCGATGTTGCGCTGCTCGAGCTTGACCATCCCGAGAGCAGCGTCAATCTGCTCTCTAGCGACATGCTCGCGGAGATCGAGTCGCACCTGCTCGAAATCGAACCGAGGACCGATGTGGTCGGTCTCGTCATCGCTTCGGCAAAAGCGGGTTCGTTTGTCGCGGGGGCCGACCTGAAGGAATTCGTTGCCGGGCTCGATCGACCACAGGCCGAAGTCATCGAAACGAGTCGCCGAGGGCAAGAGCTGTTCCAGCGTTTGGCGAAATTGCCACAAGTTTCGGTTGCGGCCATCGACGGCATTTGCGTCGGCGGCGGTGCCGAACTGGCCATTTGGTGCGATGGCCGTGTCGCCGTGAGCCAACCGAAAACGCAGCTTGGTTTTCCCGAAGTCAAGCTGGGGCTGTTTCCGGGGTGGGGCGGCACGGCCCGGCTGCCGCGCATGATTGGGCTCGCCAATGCCGTCGAGATGATCACCGGCGGCGAGTCGCTTTCGGCAGACGAATGTTACCAACTGGGATTGGTCGACGATCACGTTGAATTGGCGAAGGAACTCGTTCCGGCGGCTGTGCGAATGATCCACGCCGAGATCGCGACCAGCGGTTTCCTGGATGACCGCGAGCGATGGTCGCAGCCGATCGCCACGAGCGAAACCGAACTTGGATTCTTGGGTGCGACGGCCAACGCGCTCATTCAGCAAAAAACCGGTGGGCACTATCCGGCCCCGCTCGTTGCGCTGGAGCTGTTGCTCGAAGCATCGATGGTCGATATCGATGAGGCACTCGAGCTTGAACGCCAGCGATTCGCTCCGCTGTTTGGTTCGCCGGTCAACCGTGGTCTGCTCAATGTTTTCTTCTTGCAAGATCGCAACAAGAAGCAGGCGACAGGTGAAAGCGGCATCGAGAGGGTCGCCGTCGTCGGTGCGGGGACGATGGGTCAAGGCATCGCCGCCGTCGCGCTGCGGCGTGGCTTCGATGTCGTGATCGACGACGCCCGTCGCGAAGTATTGTCGACGGCCGAGCAAGCCGTTATCGATCGAGCCGCGTACGATCGCGAACTCAAAGGAGCCAATCCGACCAAGGTGCTCGAACTGGCCCCGCACATCTCGGCGGCTGCGTCGCCCGCCCAAGTCGCCGGCTGCGACTTGATCGTCGAAGCGATCATCGAACAAGCCGAGGCCAAACACGAGTTATTCGCTTCGCTCGACAAGTCACTCGGTGAACGGGCGATTTTGGCAAGCAACACATCGACGCTGCCCATCACCGGTTTGGCCAAGGGGCTGAAACAGGCCGAGCGTTTTTGTGGGCTCCACTTTTTTAATCCTGTTCATCGGATGCCACTCGTCGAAGTGATTCGCGGCGACCAGACTTCCGACGCCACCATCAACCGCGCGGTGGCATTCGCCAAGCAACTCGGCAAGTCGCCGATTGTGGTCAACGACGGGCCGGGCTTCTTGGTGAACCGGCTGTTGCTTCCCTACATGAACGAAGCGGCCATCATGGCGAGCGAGGGAACGCCGCTGGAACAGATCGATCGCGCGGCCAAGAGTTTCGGTATGCCAATGGGGCCGATCGAATTGCACGATGTGGTGGGACTCGATGTCTGTTTGCATGCGGGCCGAGTGATGCGCGACGCCTTTCCTGACCGGGTTGTTGAAACGCCCATCTTGGCCGCGCTCGTCGACGCAGGTCGGCTCGGTCAGAAGAACAAGAAAGGCTTTTTCGACTGGCGTGAGAAAAAGGGCAAACTTAAGAAGTCATCGAGCCACGATGTCGAGAAGCTACTCGCTCAGCATAAGTTGTCGTCCGAAAATGTCGACGTTGAACCAGCCGATCGGCTCATGTTTCCCATGTTGCTCGAAGCGACCCGCGCACTCGACGATGGCATTGTTAGCGACCCTCGTGATGTCGATTTGGCGTTGATCCTCGGCATCGGCTTTCCCCCATTCCGAGGCGGGCTGCTGTTTTGGGCCGACCAGCTTGGGATCGAAGAAATCAATTCACGGCTCGAAAAACTTGCCCCACTCGGCGACCGCTTCGAGCCGACACCCATGATTCAAAAAATGCTCGATACAGATAGCAAGTTTTACTGATCTCCAAACATCCGTAGTGGAGCTTGTCAAAGCTCCATGACCCAACGAGAAGTATCACGACGCAGAACACCAGGAGCTTTAACAAGCTCCACTACCAAAAGTCCCAATTGTCCTTGCTCCCGACTAGCGCCATGCAAACTCCCGTCGTCGTCGTTGCCGCCGTACGAACACCCATCGGTCGCGCTCACGCCGAGTCGGGCGTGTTTCGCGATGTGCGTGGCGACGACTTGGCGGTCGCCGTGGTGCGTGGGCTCGTTGAGAAATCAGGCGTCGACCCGGCAGACGTCGAAGACCTTGTGCTTGGCTGCACTCAGCAAACGGCCGAACAAGGTCTCAACATGGGGCGGCTCGTTGCGCTCATGGCCGACCTCCCCGCGACGACCGGTGGGGCGACCATCAACCGGCTTTGCGGCAGCAGCCTTCAGGCGCTCAATCAGGCGTGCCACGCCATTGCGTTTGGTGCCGAAGATGTGCAAATCGTCGGCGGCGTCGAACACATGACCCACCTGCCGATGGACCATGGCCTCGACATCAATCCCAAGCTGTTCCGCCATACCAGCAAGGGGGCCCTGATGATGGGCGTGACGGCCGAGTTCCTCGCGCAGTCGCAAGGCATTAGCCGCGAAGATCAAGACGCGTTCGCGCTCGCGAGTCACCAAAAAGCTGTGGCGGCTCAGAAGTCGGGGGCGTTCCATGCCGAGCTGATACCGACTTGGGGTCGCAATGAAGCGGGCGAGCGAACGCTCATCGATAGTGACCAATGCGTGCGCGAAGATACGAGCCTCGAAGCGCTCGCGGCATTGCCACCCGCGTTCATGCCGGTGGTCGGCACCGTAACGGCCGGCAACAGCTCGCCACTGAACGACGGTGCTGCTGCGATGCTCGTGATGAGCGAAGCGAGTGCCATCAAGCGAAAACTCAAACCAATGGCCCGGGTCGTCGCGACCGCCGTGGCGGGGGTCGACCCCTGCGTGATGGGTACCGGCCCGGTGCCCGCCGTCGAAAAGGTGCTGAAGCGTGCCGGTTTGCACCTGGCCGATATCGACCTATTGGAACTCAACGAGGCGTTCGCCGCCCAGTCGCTGGCCTGTATCCGCATGTTGGGGCTCGATAGGGAAAAGGTAAACGTCAACGGCGGAGCAATCGCCATCGGCCACCCCTTGGGAGCCAGCGGCGCGCGAATCGCCACGACGCTGTTGCACGCGATGGCGGCCCGCGAAGCGCGTTATGGTATCGCGACGATGTGTATCGGCGCGGGGCAGGGGATTGCGACTTTGTTCGAGCGGGTTTGATGAACTGACTGGCTCTAGCCGACGAGCTACGCCTCGTCGGTGCCGCCAATCAGCACACTCCGACACTCCGACGAGACGTAGCTCGTCGGCTACTCATACAGGTGGAGTGGATTATGAACACATCGCTCGCCAGGCGTATGGTGTGCCTGCGCTTGGCTGCGCCTCGCTTGTCACACCCTATCATTTCGCCTATATGTACAAATGTACCGTATCGAAAGTTCCGCCGTGAACTCTGCGCTCTCCGTGTCTCCGTGGTTAAGACCCCACAATGCCCGACCCACCGATTCACGACAAGCGCGAGCCGATAGCCGCCGAGCCGGTGCGTCGCGCGGACCAGCCGATTCGCTACGCCGAGCTACACTCGAAGACCAACTTCACGTTCCTCACCGGGGCGTCGCATGCCGATGAGCTGGTCGCGCGGGCGTGGGAACTGGGTTACGAAGCGCTCGCGGTGACCGACACGGGTAGCCTCGCCGGCATCGTCCGTGCGCACGCGGCAGCCAAGCGAGTGGGACTCAAGCTGATTGTCGGTGCCGAGCTGACTCCCATCGATGGACTGCCGCTGGTGGTGTGGGCCACCGACCGCGCGGCCTACGGCCGGCTCTGTCGACTATTGACCGTGGGGCGGCGCAGTGCGGAGAAGGGGGAATGCCGGCTCTCGGTTGCCGACATTGCAGCGCACGCAGAAGGGTTGTTGGCGGGCGTTTTGCCTCATGCAATTAACAGAGACGCATACGACCTTGCTTCATGTGTCGATCACTACCAACAGCTGTTTCCCAGCCGGCTATGGATTCTTGCCGAGCTGCATCGCGAAGGCGACGACTCACAGCGGCTCCGCGAATTGTTGCAGCTATCACAATCAACCGGCGTTCCGCTCGCGGCAGCGGGGGATGTTTACTACCACGAGCCACAGCGGCAGTTACTGCACGATGTCGTAACGGCTATTCGCCATCGAACGACCATCGACAAACTCGACGGACTCGATCTTCGCAGCAGCGGTCAGCGACACTTGCGCGATCTCGACGACATTGCGCAACTCTTTACCGCCGTGCGCGATGCCATCCACCAAACGATGGTCATCGCCGATCGCTGCACGTTCTCGCTCGACGAGCTTCGCTACGAATATCCCCACGAGCTGACGCCCGATGGTTCGTTGCCCGGTGAGTTTCTCGAGCGGCTCACTTGGCAGGGAGCCAAAGAGCGGTATCCCGATGGCGTCCCTGAAAAAGTCGACAAACAACTCCGCCACGAGCTGGCGCTGATTGCCGAGCTGAGTTACGAAGCCTATTTCCTCACGGTCTGGGACTTGGTTCGCTACGCCCGCACGCAAAACATTTTGTGCCAGGGGCGCGGCTCGGCGGCCAACAGTGCGGTCTGTTATGTGCTGGGGGTCACCTCGGTCGATCCGTCGCTCACCGATTTGTTGTTCGAGCGATTCATCAGCCGCGAGCGGGGCGAGGTTCCCGACATCGATGTCGACTTCGAGCACCAGCGTCGTGAAGAGGTGTTGCAATACCTCTACAACAAGTATGGCCGCGATCGCGCGGGGCTGGCGGCGACGGTAACGACCTACCGCATTCGCTCGGCGATTCGCGACGCCGGCAAAGCCGTGGGATTGTCGCTCGATGCGGTCGACGCGCTGGCGAAGCAAGTCGACGGCTATCATCACGAGCCCGATCTCGCGCGGCGGATACGCGAGGTGGGCATCGACCCGGCATCGCCAGTGGGCCGGCGGCTCGAATACGCCATCGTGAATCTCGTCGGCTTCCCCCGGCACTTGTCGCAGCATGTTGGCGGCATGGTGATGACCGAAGGCCCACTGTGCGAGTTGGTGCCAATCGAGAACGCCGCCATGGTCGATCGCACTGTCATTCAGTGGGATAAAGACGATCTCGAATCGCTGGGGCTGCTGAAGGTCGACGTGCTCGCGCTCGGCATGCTCACAGCGATTCGCAAGTGCTTCGCGCTCGTCGAGCAGCATCACGGTCGGCACTTCACGCTGGCGACGATTCCACCTGACGACACCGAAACGTACGACATGATTTGTCGCGCCGACACAATTGGTGTGTTCCAAATCGAAAGCCGGGCGCAGATGAGCATGTTGCCACGGCTGCGGCCGCGCAAGTTTTATGATCTGGTGATCGAAGTGGCGATCGTGCGGCCCGGTCCCATTCAAGGCCAAATGGTGCATCCCTATTTGCGTCGCCGCGCGGGGGAAGAAGAGATCGACTACCCCAACGAAGCCATTCGCCAGGTGCTCGAAAAAACGATGGGAGTCCCCATCTTTCAAGAGCAAGCGATGCGGCTGGCGGTCGTCGCGGCCGGGTTCACGCCGGGCGAGGCCGATGAGCTGCGCCGCGCGATGGCCGCGTTCCGCAAGACGGGCGTCATCGACAAGTTTCGCCAGAAATTGATCGACGGCATGCGGGCCAATGGGCTGAGCGAAGATTTCGCGCAGCGCGTCTATCAACAGCTACGTGGCTTCGGCGAGTATGGTTTTCCCGAATCGCACGCGGCCAGCTTCGCGCTGCTGGTCTACGCGTCGTGTTGGCTCAAGTGCCACTACCCGGCGGCGTTTACGGCGGCGATGATCAACAGCCAGCCGCTGGGGTTCTATGCCCCGGCGCAGCTCGTCACCGATGTGCGTCATCACGGCGTCCGAGTCCTGCCGGTCGATGTCAACCATAGCGACTGGGACTGCACACTCGAAGCGGGGGGCGAAACGATTCGCCTCGGGATGCGAATGATCGCGGGGCTAGCGAAGCAAGTGGCCGAGTCGGTCGTCACCGCACGGGGTCAAACACCGTTTAGAACGATGTCCGAATTCACACACCGCACCAAGCTATCGCAATCGCAGATTGCGAGGCTCTCTGACGCTGATGCGTTTGGTTCGCTCGGAACCAGTCGCCGCGATGCGCTTTGGCACTCGCTTGGTGAAAACAAAAAACCACGCGCAATGCCTTTGTTTGAAGGTATCGACGACGCAGACAATGAACTTGTCACGCTGCCCGCGATGCCGCTCGCCGACGAAGTGCTGCACGATTACCGCACCACGGCGTTGTCGCTCAAGGCCCATCCGATGAGCTTCCACCGCGACGACTTGCATCGTGCGGGAGTCACGCCGGCCGTCGAGTTGCAGCAACAAGCCGAGGGCCGAAGTGTCGTCGTCGCGGGGCTTGTGCTGCTACGCCAACGCCCCGCGACGGCCAAGGGCATTACGTTCGTCACCCTCGAAGACGAAACGGGGACGGTGAACTTGATCGTTCATCCTTCAACTTGGGACCGATTCTACAACACCGTTCGACGCAGCCCCGCCTGGATCGCCGCAGGAGAATTGCAACTCGGCGAAGGGGTCGTTCACGTGGTGACTTCGCACATTGCATCGCTGGGCGAACAGTTGACGAGGCTCGGTTCGGTCTCTCGCGATTTTCGTTGAACAGCAATATGTCGTGCCCGCCTACGCAGGAACGACGGCGGCTAAAATTCAGGCCAATAAGCTGGTAGCGGAGCCTCGATCGTTACCAGTTCATCCCGCATCGGGTGGCGAAAGCCGAGCGTGCGTGCATGGAGCGCAATCGCCGCGTCCCGCTCGCAATCAACAGTCGGACCGAAAGGCATGGTAGCGCCATATTGCGCATCACCTAATACGGCATGACCTCGGGTCGACGCCTGCACACGAATTTGGTGAGTGCGCCCCGTCTCGAGCTCAATTTCGAGCAGTGTGTTCGAGTCGCCGCGTGCCATGACCCGGTAGTGTAGCACCGCATGCTTGCCGCGAGGGTCGTCGTCGGGAACGACAATTGCCTGCGCCATGCCGTGCCGTTTGTGGAGTTGGTCGGTCCAGGTCCCTTCGTCATCGGCGATGTTTCCTTCGACCAATGCCCAGTAGATTTTGCTCACGGTGCGCTGCTCAAATTGCTTCGCCAGCCGTTGAGCCGCACGCTGATGGCGGGCGAACATAATCGCACCGGTCACCGGGCGGTCGAGGCGGTGGATGATACCGAGGTAGATAGTCGCGTCGGCTGGTTTTTCTTCACGCTCGCGATACCAAGCTTTCACTTCGAGCTCTAGGCTATCGATGCCGGCGGGCGCTTGGGTCAAGAGCCCGGCGCGTTTGTTGACTACGAGACAGGGGCCATCGTCATACAACACGTCGAGCGAAGTCATTTATTTTCGTCGCCCCTGCGGGCCGCGTTGTGGCGGCCGGCCTGCGGCGTTCGGGTTGTCGGCTTTGCCGGTCATCTCATAGAGAAATCGGCTGGGGTGCGAATCGCGCGGTTTGCCCCACTTGCGGCGCGTGAGTGCGAGCGACAGCGATAGTTCTTCTTGTGCACGGGTGACGCCGACGTAACAGAGCCGTCGCTCTTCCGCAATCGCCGACTCGCCGGCATCGAGTGAACGTTTGTGGGGCAAGATGCCTTCTTCCATGCCGACCAGGTAAACGCGAGGAAATTCGAGCCCTTTTGCGCTGTGGAGCGTCATCAGCGCGACAGCATTACGCGACAAATCTTTCTCTTTGTCGCGCGACTCATCGCGCCCAGAGACGAGCAAGTCGTCGAGAAAATCGGTTATTCTCGATGTCGATTCGCGCTCCGGACGGCGTTGCGCTTCGTAGCTGGCGGCCGCGTTGACGACTTCTTCGACGGCCGCCATGCGGGCTTCGCGGTCGGCGGGGTCATCGAAGAGTCGCTCGAGCTCGCGCGGATAATTGACATCGTCGACGATGTGACGCATGAGATCGGCGAGCGGCATACGCTTGCCAAGCTCGCCCCAGGTTTCGATTTGTTTACGGAACTGCAATACACCTTTAAGCGAAGCGTCGGTGAGCCCTAAACTGCCGGCGTGGCTCATCACTTGCCACAGCGTTTCGCCACGGGCGGTCGCCTCAGCGACCATCGCCTTGCGAGCCGCGTCGCCAATTCCCCGTGGCGGTGTGTTAAGCACCCGCAAGAGGGCCGGTTCGTAGTTCGGGTCGCCCGCAAGTCTTAGTAAACTCAATACGTCGCGCACCTCGCGGCGATCGAAGAAGCTCATGCCGCCCACCAACACGTAAGGCACGCCGGCCGTGCGCAGTTCGGTCTCAAATGCCCGCGGCTGTTCGTTGGTGCGAAACAGAATGGCAAACTCGTTCGCTCCGCGCCCCATACCGAGTTGCCTTTGGATATCTTTGACAATCTTGCTCGCTTCTTCGGATTCGTCCTTGAACTGCAAGATGCGTGGTGTCGGGCCGTCGTGCTTGGCGGCAATCAATTGTTTGTCGTGCCGTTCTTTGTTAAAGCGTATCAGCGTGTTGGCAAAGGCGATAATGGCCGACGTGCTGCGATAATTGTTCTCGAGCCTTACCACTCGGGCGTCGGGCCAGTCGTTCTTGAACCGCAAAATGTGCGACACCTCGGCCCCTCGCCAGCCATAGATCGACTGATCGTCGTCGCCTACGACGCACAGGTTGCGATGGGCAAGCGCGAGCCCACGCACGATCTCGTATTGGCTGTGATTGGTGTCTTGGTACTCGTCGATCATCACGTGGTCGAAGCGCGCCGCCTCGTCGCGGCGGACGCTGGGGAACTTGGCGAATAACTTTTCTGTTAAGAGGAGCAAATCGTCAAAGTCGACGAGTCCCGCTGACTTGAGCGCGTGTTGATAGCGACGATAGGCGACCGCCGCCAAATGCTCGCGGTCGGACTCGGCGTGGCTCTCGGCCACGCCCGGTTCGATCGACTGCATCTTCCAGCGACTTACGATCGAGAGCATGTCGCTCGCCTTGAGTGTCGCGTCGGGGACGCGAATCTCTCGCAGTGCCGCGCGGGCGAAGCCCTCTTGCTCGCCTCGATCGCAAATGCTGAACCGCTCGGGATAGCCGAGCCGCTTGATGTGGCGACGGAGGATTTTGACGCAGAGTGCGTGGAAAGTTGAAATCTCGGGGCGGGGAACTTGGCTCTTCTTGCGACCCTTCGTTGCCAGCAATGCGAGCGAACGATCTTGCATTTCGCCAGCCGCTTTGCGAGTGAATGTGACCGCGAGGATCCGCTCGGGCCGCGTGCCGTGCTTGATAAGGTTGGCAATGCGGAACGTGACAACACGCGTTTTACCGGTGCCCGCCCCAGCCAACACTAGCAGCGGCCCGGCAAGGGTGTCGACGGCTTCGCGTTGTGGTGGGTTGAGTTTATCGAGCACGGCAGAACGTCGTTAGCGGCAGGCTTGAGCAGAAATGGTAACCTAGCCGCTGAGGGCTCCGTTCTCAATGCGCCCCAAAAGCCGAGGATTTGCGGTCGACTCGACTGGGCGCGTTGTGCGAGTCGCTAATGATCGCTTGACGAAACGGGTGCAATCGGCCTAACCTGCTATGTTCTCGCATGCCGCTCTCGCACGCCGTGCGATGATCGGCAGTCAACCTTTATCGTCGATTTCTATTGTACTCAAGCAGGCGCGAATATGGACTCGCAACATCGGCACGAACTCGAAACCAATTCGTTGGCGAAAGCACTGGTCGAAACGGGTGAGAAGGTCGCCCCCTATCGTCAAACAATTGTGATTGGCGGCATTGCTGCGATCGCGCTGGCTGTGATCGCTGGCATGGCCATGCGGGGCGGCGACAAACACTCGGACGGTTGGCAGTCGTATGCGGCAGCAGCCGAGCGTCAGGAACCCGATCTCGACGCCCTGCTCAGCACGGCCGATGTCTATGCCGGAACGCCGGTGAGCGAATTGTCGCGCATTATGTGGGCCGACGCCCGACTGTTAGAGGCGATGCAGCAATACTTCACCAACAAACAACTGGCCAACGATGCACTTGTCGAAGCAAAAGCCGCCTACGAACAGTTGCGAAAGGCCAATAACAAGACAATTGTCGAGCGTGCCGAGTTCGGACTCGCCCGCGTTGCCGAAGCCAATGGCGAAGCCAACGAGGCACTCGAAGCCTACAAGGCCATCGACAGCGGACCGTTCGCATCGGCCGCGGCGGCCCGCGTGAGGGCGCTCGAGGAAAAAGCGGCCGACGGTCAACTCGAGTGGCTCGTAACGGCTCAGGCGATTAGCTCGGGGTTACCGGCTGGTCTCGAACAGTCGATGGATTTTGGTGCCGATGACATCGAGCTCCCCGACGCCGGTCCGACTTCACAGGAAGCTTTTTCGGACCTGCTCAATAGCTTGCCGCAGCTTCCGCTCCGCGAAAAGGAACCTGCCCAACCACCGACCGATGGTGTCGATCCGTCGGCCACGAAAGCGATGGAAAGTAACGCGGCCGAACCAGCAACGACTGACGAAGAAACGCCCGACGCAGAGTCAACAGAAACGGAATCGACGGTAGACGACGACGCCGAAATGACCGAAGACGCCGGTCCTGGGGTCGATGAAACAAAGCCAGCCGCCGACCCTGCTCCCGCCGCCGAAGAAGCAACCGAAGAACCGGCCAGCAGCGATGAATAGCGAGTGGCCGCGCGAGTGGACCATCGCCGACGATAACAATTTCTGTGGCATTGGCCAACGACTCGATGCGTTTCTTGCGTCGCAGCTAAATGGCATCAGCCGGGCCAGCATTCAGCGGGCTATCGCCGCCGGGAATTGTCGGGTTAACGGCAAGAATCTGAAACCTTCGCATCGGCTCGAACTGGACGATGTGGTTGTCGTCGACGGTGTTGAAGTCGCCCGCGAAGGCCCTCAGCCTGAGGACATCGCGCTCGATATTCTTTATGAAGACGAACACCTGGTCGCCATCAACAAACCGGCCGGTATGATTGTCCATCCCGCCAAGGGCCATTGGGCGGGGACGCTCGCCGGGGCGATTACCCACCACTTTCAATCGCTCAGCCAAATCGGCGGCCCGACGCGGCCCGGCATCGTTCATCGCCTCGACCGAGATACGAGTGGTGTCATCATCGTCGCCCGCACCGACGGGGCCCACGCCCATCTTGCCGATCAGTTCAAAGCGCGGACGGTACAGAAAGAGTATCTGGCGATTGTCCGTGGCGTTCCCGACCGCGATGCCGATGTGGTTGATCGCCCGATCGGCAAACACCCCCACATTCGCGAACAAATGGCCATTCGCGAAGGTCACGACTCGTCGCGACCAGCACTCACGAAATTCGAAGTGATCGAACGGTTCTCGCGATTTGCCCTGATTCGAGCCATACCCAAAACGGGCCGCACTCATCAAATTCGCGTGCATCTTGCGAGCGTTGGATTGCCGGTGCTTTGCGACAAAATCTATGGTGGCGGCGATTCCATGTGTAACCACCAACAAGAAGTAATCCTCGCGCGGCACGCACTCCACGCACACCGACTCGATGTCGATCATCCGGCCACAAGCGAGCGAATGATATTCGAGGCACCGCTGGCCGCCGACATCGAGGCCGCGCTCGTGAGCTTGCGTCGGTAAGCCGAGACGTTACGATACGCGAGGGCCGCTCTTGCGGTGGCTGCATTTCAATTTGACTCGGGCCAAGGCCGGCCTCATCGCGAGTGAGCGGTCGTCGGTCACCAGCCCCCCACCCAGGAATCGATGCGATGGGTTTGATCAAAGAGTTTCGTGATTTCGCCATGCGTGGCAATGTTGTCGACTTGGCAGTCGGAGTGGTGATTGGCGCGGCATTTGGAAAAATTGTCACCGAGCTTGTCGGCAAAATCGTCATGCCGATTGTCGGCTATATGACCAGTGGCGTGAATCTCGCCGAAGCGACCTACAAATTAGAGATACCAGCAATCGAAGAGGGGGCCGATCCGTCGGTGATTGAGATTGGCTATGGTTCTTTCACCCAGTCAATCATCGACTTCATCATTATCGCGTTCGCCATTTTTATGGTCATCAAGCTGATGAACAGCGCACAGGCGAGATTTGCGGCAAAGCCCGAAGCTGAAAAACCAGCGCCGCCCGAAGATATTCTGCTCCTTCGCGAAATCCGCGACGCGTTGAAGAAACCAGAGCAGGCGTGAACTACAGCAGCTCCATTAAATCGCGGACCCCGACGGCCCGCGGGCTTGAGAGCCGCTCGCCTTCTTTGAATCCGGCCGCTTCGCCAAAGTATCGCGAGACGGCAACGAGCCGGTCGAAGATGGCTTGTTTTTCCGGCGGAAATTGCGTCGCGTAGGCGCGCACCGATTCGAGTTTGGTTGCCAGCTTCCCGGCAATGTCAAAAATAAAACTATTGCCACGCGGTGGTGGTTCGAGCGAATAGAGTTCGAGCGTGTAGTACAACAAACTATCGATTCGATGGGGGGGTGTTCCACTGAACTGGTCGTCCCACTTCGTGAGCCGCGAATAGAAAACGGCCGCTTCGGTGATTTGCATCGCCTGATAATGATCGGGCGAAGCAAGTGGTGTGCGGTCGCCGAGTGCCAACACGAGCCGAGGTCGGTAACGGCGGAACTCGGTCGCGAGTGCGAACCGTACCACTTCGCCATCCATCAGCCTACGATTCGGAAAGTCGAGCGTGATGCGCCGCGCTACGCCGAGGATTTCGGCCGCTTTATTTGCCTCGGCAAGTCTCACCTCGGGTCCGGGCGAAACCGGGGTCGGCTCTCCGTCGGTGAGGTCGATGATGCCAACGCGATGGCCTTGCTCGACCAACTTCGCGATAGTCCCCCCACAACCGATCTCTACATCGTCGGGATGAGCCCCCACGGCAATCACATCGAGTTGTTCGTTGTCAGCCATTGAAACTCAAATGAGCCTTGGCCGAGCGGCCACCCGGGTTGCCGGCGCTAAATACCGGCATGAATCAACTCGTCAGCCAACCCCTTGGCGGCACCAGTGCTGAGCACGTCGACCAACCGGTCAATCTCTACGCGAGTTCGCTTTTCGGTCACGCAAACCAGAAAACAATCGGCCAAGTCGGGATACCACTGTCCGAGCGGCACGCCGGCCAAAATCCCTTGGCTGGCCGCATCGGAGATCAGCTCGTCGACGCGGTTTTCGCTGTCGCGGACCACGAATTCCTTAAAGCAAGGCGAAGCAAACGCCAACTCAAAGCGGTCGGTCGCAGCCAGCCGTTCGGCGAGATAGTTGGCTTTTTGCAAACAGAGCGTTGCGATCTCTCGCAGTCCCCGCGAACCGACCAGCGACAAGTAAACAGTCGCTCGCAACGCGAACAGTGCTTGGTTGCTGCAAACGTTGCTGGTGCTTTTCTCGCGGCGGATGTGTTGCTCCCGGGTTTGTAGCGTCAATACGAAACAGGGGTTGCCACGCCGGTCGGTCGTTTGACCAACGATCCGCCCCGGCATTCGGCGGACGAACTTTTCGCGGCAAGCGAGAATCCCTAAGTAAGGTCCGCCATAAGCCATTGGCGACCCCAGCGACTGTCCCTCTGCGACGGCAATGTCGGCCCCCCAGTCCCCGGGCCGTTCGAGCAGCCCCAAACTAATCGGATCGAAAATCGCGACGACAACAGCACCCGCTTCGTGAGCCGCATCGGCGAGCGCCCGCGCACTTTCGAGCGAGCCGAAGAAGTTCGGATGTTGAATCACCAGACAGGCTGTGTCGCCATCGAGTTCCACAAGCACGTCGGCGACATCGGCCAGGCCACCTAGGGTGCGAACCGTCGTGGCCGATGCCTTGAGATTCTCGAGATAAGTCTCAACGGTGAGCCGATACTCTGGATGCACACTTTCGAGCATCACAACGCGACTTCGCTTGGTGACATCGAGAGCCATGAGCACCGCTTCGGCCGTCGCACTGCCGCCGTCGTAAAGGCTGCTGTTACTCACATCGAGTCCGGTGAGCCGAGTGACCATCGACTGGTACTCGAACATCGCCTGCAAATTGCCCTGTGCCACTTCGGCTTGGTAGGGCGTGTAGCTCGTGTAGAACTCGCTCCGTGAACCAATGGTATCGACGGCTGCAGGAATAAAATGGTCGTAGCTGCCACCGCCGAGAAAACAGACGTGGCTCGAAGCATTGGCGTTCTTGCCCGCGAGCGCTCGCAGGTGCTGTTCGAGTTCAATTTCGCCCAACGCGCGGGGCAAATCGAGTTCGCCAGCGAATCGCAAGTTGCTGGGAATGCTGGCGAACAGAGACTCGACCGAAGAAGCCCCGATGGCATCGAGCATCTCGCGTCGGTCTTCAGGCGTGTTGTAGTTGTAAGGCATCGGGTGCAGGATGTTTGTGGTTGGTTACAAAGTCGATCGTGAGATGACGACTGGCGAGCAATCGAAGCGTTTCTCTAACAACGAAATCGGAATGACAAACTATCTCGCTCTTGAGTTTGTCATTCGTTATTTTGGCTTTGTCATTCCGACTCCTGGCACATCTTTTCATAAGTGGCGTGGTCCATCAGGTCGCTCGCTCCGGCGTCGCTGGCTATTTTGATCTTGGCGATCCAGCCCTCGCCATAGGGGTCGCTGTCGAGTGTTTCGAGCCGATCGGGGAGGCCCTCGTTGATGGCGATGACCTCACCTTCCACAGGGCTGTAGATGTCACTAACCGCTTTCACCGATTCGATTTCACAGCAGGCCTCGCCCGGTTTCACCTGTTGACCGATGGTCGGCAGCTCCATGAAGACGAGGTCGGTGAGCGCCTCGATGGCAAATTTCGAGAGTCCAATGGTGGCGATCTGGTTACCCCCCTCGTCGGAAATCGAGACCCATTCGTGTGACTTGGCGTATTTCAGTTCTTCGGGCTTCATGGCGTGAGGTCATTCCCTGGGCCTGGGTGGTTGAAAACGTAGCTTAACGCGATCGATGATAAAACGGCAGTGATACTACCGTCGCCGGGGCCGACTTCCCACGGATATCGACGGCCAGCTCGGTGCCGTCGGACGCGACCAACCTGTCGACATAAGCCATTGCGATCGGCCGCCCGAAAGTCGGCGAAAACGTCCCGCTCGTGACTTCGCCAACGACCTTGCCTTCAGCCAGCACGGTCGAACCCTCGCGGGCCGCGCGGCGACCTTCGAGTTGTAAGCCGACGCGGACTCGTCCGCCATTGGCTCGGCGAGCCGCGAGAATGGCATCGCGGCCGATAAATTCGCGATCGTCGGCGTTGATGGCAAATTCGAGGCCGGCGGCGACCGGGTCGATCGATTCGCTCAATTCGTGACCATAGAGGGGCATCGCCGCTTCGAGCCGCAGCGTGTCGCGGGCACCAAGTCCGACGGCGCGACCCCCAAAGGCTACGCATTTATCAATGATCGTCGCCCAAATCGGCTCGGCATCGTCGGCGGTCACAATCAGCTCGACGCCATCTTCGCCCGTGTAGCCCGTGCGACTTACATAAGTGGGCACGCCACATACGTTGACCTGGCGTCCGGTGTAGTATTTCAGGCTCGAAATGTCACCATCGGTTAGCTCTCCGGCGATGGCCATCGCCTGCGGACCTTGGACGGCGATCATGGCTGTTTCGCTGGTCAGGTCGCGCAGTCTTGCGGCGAACTCAATTTGCCGATCGGTGAGCCAGTCGACGATCTTAGGTGTGTTGCCGGCGTTCACGACCAGCCCATACTCGGCCTGACCGAATATTGTGGTCCCGTCGGCGTAGCGATAAACGAGTACGTCGTCGAGGATGCCGCCGTCGGCGTTGCACATGAGCCCATAGCGAATCTGCCCTGGCCGCATGTTGTCGACGCGACGGGTGACCATCGCGTCGAGAAACTTAGCGGCGTCGGGCCCGTCGATGGCGAGCCGACCCATGTGCGAGATGTCAAACACCCCGACTGCTGCTCGGGTAGCGTTGTGTTCGTCAACAATCGACGCATACTGCACGGGCATTGCCCAGCCGGCAAAGTCGACAATCCGCCCTCCATGCGCAGCGTGCCAATCGTGAAGCGGCGTTTGCTGTATCGTGGTGGATTGCGACATGCGAAACGGAAACGTACAGATACTGTTAACGATGGTAGTTTAGAACTTGGCGAACCAATTGTCATGGGCTGGCAAGCGGTTTTCGCGGTGCCGTGGGAGGCTTTTCGACGCAGAGGCGCGAAGTCGCAGGGAAGCGTAGAGTCAGCAATTGTTTCGGTCGCTTCATCGTCACAATCGAATCAGTTACAGCACAAAGATAAGTATTGAACTTGCGTCGATCCTTCTCTTCGCTTCTCCGCGACTGCGCTTCTCCGCGACTTTGCGTCGAATAAGACGACGACGCGCTATCCGCGTCGCTTGCCCTTCTTCCGCGGTGTTTTCGGCTTGCTTGTTGTCCGCTTTGGCTGCTTGTCTTGGGGCGGCTTGCCGCGTGGCGGCTTCGCAGGGCGTCTGGGAGACGCTGGGCCACGCCCGACGAGACGTAGGTCGAGTTCGCGGGCGTCGACATCGACTCGCGCGATCGCAAATCGCACGCCGTCGCCGAGCCGAAATGTATTGCCCGTCCGCGATCCGCTAATCGTGTGGCTCGCGCGATCGAAGCGATAATAGTCGTCAGACAGCGCCGAGATGTGGATGAATCCTTCGGCCGGCAATTGCCGACCGCTGACGAAAATCCCGAAGCTTTCAACTCCGGTGATGATGCCATCCATTTCGAGGCCAATTTTGTCAGAGAGGTAATTGAGCAGCTTAACCTTCTTCAGTTCGCGCTCGGCACTGGTCGCCCGTTGTTCGCGCTCACTACAGTGATCGCCCCATTGGTAATAGAGGTCGGGCTCTTGCCGAGGCTTTTCGCCCCGTGCCAACTGTTCGACAAGCCGATGAACCGTTAGGTCAGGATAACGACGAATCGGTGAAGTGAAGTGGCAGTAACTCTCACTGGCGAGTGCGTAGTGTCCCTCTTCTTCGGGGCTATAGACGGCCCGCTGCATCGACCGCAGCACCGAAAAGTTGACCGCGTGGCTGCGTGGGTCATCTTTCACTAAGTCCAAAAGCCGCTGTAGCTCGAAGCGGCTTTCGAGACTCTCGCACTCGAAGCCCAATTCGCGGACGAACTCGGTAAGCTGTTTGAGCTTTCGCGGATCGGGCTCGCCATGAACGCGTCGCAAGAAAATCAGCCCGGCATCTTCGAGCTTCCGCGCGACCGCTTCGTTCGCGGCGAGCATAAACTCTTCGATAATTTGGTGACTCTCAGTATTCTGCTCGACGTGAGCTCCCGTGACTTGGCCATCTTTGTTGAGGTCGATTTTGATCTCGGGCATACTCAGTTCGAGCGACCCCCGGGTGAACCGACGCCGGCGGAGCATCATCGACAACTCATACATCAACCCGAGCAACCCGTGCACTTCGGGCGTGAGCTTTTCTTTCCAACCCTTTCGGTCGGCGAGAAATTGGTCGACTTCTTCATACGCGAACCGGCGACAGCTCTTGATCGCGCTTTTGAACACTTCGGCACCAATCGGCACGCCATCGCTTGCGAATTCAATCTCGCACGTCATCGCATAGCGAACCTTGTCGGGCTGCAGGCTCGCGAGGTTATTGCTAATCACCTCGGGCAACATCGGAATCACCCGATCGGGCAAATAGACGCTCGTTGCCCGGTCGTAGGCCTCGCGGTCGAGGGCCGTCTTGGGCTGCACGAAGTGCGACACGTCGGCAATATGAACGCCCAGCAGCCAATGGTCGTTCTCAATTTTCTTAAGCGAAATCGCGTCGTCGAAATCACGCGCGTCGATCGGGTCGATCGTGATGATCGTCTCGCCGGTCAAGTCACGGCGATCGTCGCCGATCGACTCGTCGAACTTGGCGGCCTGTCGGCGGGCGTCTTCGAGCACTTCTTCACCGAAAGGACCCGGGAGCGCGAACTCATAAATGATGCTCAGCGTGTCGACCCCCGGCGCCCCCTTGGCCCCCAACACTTCGACAATCACCGCTTCGCCTTCGCGAACGTGCGACGGAAAACGCACCATCTCGACGACCACTTTATCGTCGTCGGCGACCCCTTTTGCCCCGGCATCACCGACATAAATCGGCTTGCTGAAGACTTTGCCGTCGATCTGCACCAAGCCCATCGCTTCGCGCTCGAAGTAAGTGCCAACAAAGCGATTGGTCGCCCGCTCGATGACGTCGATGATCCGCCCTTCGGGCTTTCCCTTGTAGCCCGTGTGACTGTCGATGCGAATCCGCACGATGTCGCCATCGGCCGCGTCGAGGGCGTTTTTCTCGCCAATGAAAATGTCGGCGTCGCGACCTGCCGTCGCAGGCGTGCCTTCGGGACGCACAAATCCAAACCCAGAGCTCGTGCGACGAAACGAGCCGGTGATGTTATTGTCGGACTTTGGCTTTTTTGGTTTGGCCACGAGATGCTCACGTGCTGCGTGGTTTTCATCGGTCGGCATCACAAGGTGAGCCGGTCCGAACTCAATCTCTCCCGCTTTGACCATTTTTTTCACGACCCGCTTCACAGCGGCAATTCGCTCGGCATCGATCAACCCAAGTCGCTCGGCAATCACCTTGGGCTTCGCCGGTTTGTAGGCCGGCTGATTGACGTAGGCAAGAATCGCAGCACGAAGATCGGCATCCATAGCGGGCAGAGGGCGGAAGAAGGGGGCGAGCCGTTGGCGTCAGGGCTCAGAGTCGGGACCTATTAAACTACGAAATCGATTACTTCGATAGCACTCGCCCTACTAACTCATCCAGAGCAGCAAGAAGTAAACGACCACCAGTGTTACGGCGCAAAACACTCCGACCGCCACGTGCATCCGTCTTCGTATGGCTGCGCGTTCTTCGGGGGTAATTTTTCGCGGTGGCTCAGCCGCCGGCGGCTGGGCCGTTGGATGGGAAGGTGGAACTGGCGAAGGGGCAGGCGGAATGGCCGCCGGTGGGCCGACCGGGTTCGGGGGCGCTGGGGAGGAGAGCTCTTCTTCGCGTTTGCGCAACGTTGGCTCAGGGGGGGGCTCTTCTGCTGGCCGCTGGCGATCTTTGTGCTCCGTAGGCAATGGGGTGACCACAGGCAGCGGGGTCACCGCAGGCGGCGGGTCGAATTCAGGGACATCCTCCGGTTCAAGAGCCGGTCTGACATTTGGCAACTCGGGCGGTTCAAATGCCGATGGTGGCGGGGGCGGTGGAGCGGCAGGCGGCAACGCCCCAAGTCGCGGGGGAGCGGCTTGCATCGGGGGCACAAAGCCTGTCTCAATACTCATTCCACATTGCGGGCAATTGGCCGCGCTTAGGCTCACAATCGCGCCACAACCCGAGCATGGCCGACCGCTTGCCGGGGGCGCGTTGGGAGGCGGAGGGGGCGGTGGTGGTAATGACAAGGGTGCTCAACTTCAATTGCGAACGAAGCGATCACTTCATCGTAATCGACATCGGGTGAGCGACAAAGCGAGATCCGTATTGTGAGTTCCGGCGCTACCGAGGGCGCACTGCCGTACCCGTCGCCACCTGACCCGGGATGCCACTTTCGTAGATGCTAAACTCGGCCCACACCGGCAGATGATCGCTGATCTCTTTGACCTGTTCGAGCGTCCGACCATTGCTCCGCTCGATATCGTAGACACCACCGCGCAGCGTATATTCGCTTGTGTCTTGCCGCTGAATGAGAATATTGTCGTGCAGCTTTGTCCGGATGACATTGGTTGGTTCGTCACGGACGATCGGATAGAGCCCCGGCACATTCCCCAGTTGGCCAAAGTCGCTTTGGCTGACTGGGCGATTGCCGCTAGCAGGGGGCGGGTAACTCATCGGGACGTTGGTGTTGAAATCACCGAGCAAAATAATGTCGTCTTCCACGCTCCCGGCTCCGTAAAGCCGCATCGTTTGGCCACGGATCAAATCGTAAAGCTGAGGCATCATGTTCATTTCGTCGACTGCGACGTCTGGGTCGGTGTGGACGTTCACCAGTGTAAACGTAAACGCCTGATTCGCCGGCACGCCCCGCGTGCGGAACATGGCCACCAGTGGCTCGCGGTGGAGCACATTCTCGGGATCGGCTACCGTGAACACCATTTGCGGATTGACTTCGAGTTTGGCAGCATCCCAAATGTAAGCGTACTGTTCGGTGCTGCGCGTGTTGCCGAGTCGTGGTCCGACGCGATAGTCCCAAGTTCGTCCGCCGATTTGGCTGCAGAGCTGAGCAAACTTGGCCATGAAAGCGTCGTCTTGCGTGCGGATTTCTTGAATCGCCACGATGTCGAACTGGTTGATGATCTTGGCCAACTCGTACATCACATACGACTTTTCGGCCTTTGCGTCGCCAAAGACTTGAATGTTAAACGTCGCGAGGCGAAACGTCGGACCGCCGGACGTCGGGGCTGGGGGCGAGGGCAAATAGTTTTGGCTAGTGGGTGTCGTGCCAACACCGCTACCGAAACCGGGGATCGCGAATCCACCCCCCGGTTGTTGTGTCTGCTGCTGAACCTGCTGTGCTGTGTTGACGAAAATCTGTTGGATGTCTTCAAGGTGCAGTCCTTTGAAGAACATCAAGCCGCCGCCGGCAACGATCGCGATCATCAATAGCGACGACAGACGTGGCACCGGACGTTCTCTTCCCTGGCCCTTCCGTGGGCCGCTGGCATCCAAATAACGAACCCGCACCGATTGTGCGTGCGACCGAATTAGCAGACGCCAATGGAGTCAGCGAGATCAATTCGCAAGTGCCAGCATTCCGCGCCGCCACTCCCTCAACCAATTGATCGCTTCAACTGGTAGATGAGAACTGCGTCGGCGGGGCGGAAGCGATGACTTTGCCTTCGCCGTGCCGCTGTGTCGCCGTGGTTTGCATCTTTCGCAGACGGGCGGGGTAACCATCCAAAGCGCAATCGACCCAATCGCATTGCCGGTGATTGAGAATTCTTCACCGAATCTGATTACCGGCCGCTCGCTCAGGCCGTCCGGCGCCGCTTGGAAATCGGGGGGAAGTAGACGTTCCGCCCCTAACGAAGCCAATAACAAGCGACAAAAGCCAGCAGCGCGACCGACGCAAAAAACACAGCAACGCGGGCGACTTCAATCCACGAACTCGTGCCTTGGATCGGGTATGTCGGTACCGCTAGTTGCGGATGATTGGTCGGCCCGAAGCTAGCGGAATGTGGCAGTGCGTGAGCACGATTTGCCGAACAGGGCCGCGCCGAACGGGCGCTTGGTTCGCCATTCTGCGAAATGACGGTCGCGGGCGATTTTACCTGACAATGATAGCTGGGCAGCAACCTCGCTTGGGCGGGCGGTAGCGCCTCTACAACCAGATTGGCGGACGGCCTGAGTGCCTCGGCAATTTGCCAGCACGAAGGACACGCTTCGAGATGACGCTCGACATCGGTATCGCTCGGAATCCCTCTCGGGAATGGTCCGCTGGTGAGGACCGCGAAGACGTGATCGCAGTTCATGGATACTGCCCTACATCGTGTAGAAAAGTGAAGCTGTCGCCCTGATAGATGGCCAAGTGAAAAGAGCCACCGTCGCCGATCCCCATTTTCCGCCCTAAGCTGCGGCTCGGCCTTGGAAAATGAACCTCATCGAACCAGCTAGGCTACCAATTCACCCCGGCGGGCGAAAGGGAGCTTTCAATCAATTGCGCTCACTAATTTGCCAACAACAAGTAACCGACGCGGAAAGGGGCAATTCGGCGAGCGGCCAACAAGAACGTACCAAAATAGCAGCACGACGCGCAAGCGAGTGAGCCGAAAACTCACTTGCCAGCGCCGCGTGCTGAGATATTCCTACTCGTTGTTCGCCATCTTCACATGCGAACCTCATGCGAATTGCTAGGCCAGTTCCGCGAGGGCGTCGAGCACTTGCTCGTCGTGATCGTCGACTTTCACTCGTTTCCACAGTTTCGCTACTTTACCACCAGCGTCGATCAGGAAAGTCGACCGCTGGATGCCCATCGACTTCTTGCCGTACATGTTTTTTTCGCGCCACGCGCCGTACTTTTCGGCGACTTTGTGGTCGACATCGCTCAGTAGCGGGAAGTTCAGCTCGTATTTATCGCGGAACTTTTCGTGGCTCGCCCGGTCGTCGCAGCTCACACCCAAGATAACCGCACCGGCCTCTTTGACTTTGGCGTGGGCATCGCGGAACGCACACGCCTGTGTCGTGCAACCGGGCGTGTCGTCTTTAGGATAGAAGTAGAGCACAACCGGCTTGCCTGCGAAGTCGGCCAGTTTGACCTTTGTGCCATCGTCGGCCGGCAATGTGAACGCGGGGGCTTTCTTGCCTTCTTCGATCCAGTCAGACATGTTTTGCCTCGGTAATTGTGTTGTTATGGAAACACGGGATTGTAGCGCGATGTCGAAAAAAACGCGTCGCCGTTATTCTCGCCTCTGCAGGAATCACTTTAAGCTTCGAGCACGTCGACGAACGCCTTTTTGAGTGCTGCGAGACCAACCTCGGCTTTTGCCGCGTCGATCACAACGTTGACGCGCATTTCGCTCGTGCTGATCATCTCGACGTTAATGCCCGCCGCGCTCAGTGCGCCGAACATGCGGATGCCGACCCCCGTGTGGCTGCGGATGCCGATGCCGTTGACCGTGAGAATGGCGATATCGGAATTGGCCGTGACGGCACCGCCGATTGACTCGCCCACACGCATGGCGACCTGCTTAGCTCTTTCGGCTTGCTCTTTTGGCACTGTGAAGCTGATGTTGGTGTGCTCGGCTTTGCCAACGCTTTGCACGATGATGTCGACAAGCAGGTGCTCGGCCGCGATCGCCTCGAACATGTCGGCCGACACGCCGGGTCGATCGGGCACGTCGCCGAGCGTGAGCAGCGACTGCGTGTCATCGAGTTCGACGCTGTGGATGGTAAGATTCTCCATGTTCTGCAGACGGGCCACGACATCGGCCGCGTCAACGAGTTCGACCCTGGCCGGTGGTTCGTCACCGAAACTGGCCCGTTCGCGCGGCGGCTTCTCGAGTTCGAATTCGCGATGCACGGCCCGCAGTGCGGCGAGTCCCTGGTCGCGCGCCACGAGCACCGAAATCTTAATGCGACTCGTCGTGATCGCGATAATGTTGATCCGCTCGTCAGCCAGCGCGCGGAACATCCGATCGGCAACACCCGTTTGCGTTGCCATGCCGTGCCCAACGATCGACACCTTCGAGACGTTGGCGTCGTGTGAGATCTCGCAGCCACCAAAATCGATTGCCACCGCTTCGACCGCTTTAATCGCCCGGCGCAGGTCGGTTTCGAGCACCGTGAAACTGATGTCGGCCAGCCCGGCCGCCCCGAGGTTTTGGACGATCATATCGACTGCCACATTTTGGGCGGCCAGCTTGGCGAAAATCGCGAGACTCGTCCCCGGTCGGTCGGGCACACTCCGCAGCGAAACGCGCGCTTCGTTGCGAGTGAGCGCCGCACCGCTCACTGGACGGTCGGCCGATTCGGTGTCGGGGCCGATGATCGTACCCGGTTCGTCGGTGAAGACGGCGCTATTGCGAACGTGTATCGGTACGCCGAACTTCTTGCCGAACTCGATGCTGCGGCTGTGCATGACGCCCGCTCCAAGACTGGCGAGCTCGAGCATTTCGTCGTGGCTGACCCGCGACATTTTCCTCGCGGCAGGCACGAGCCTTGGGTCGGTGGTGAAGACTCCATCGACGTCGGTGTAAATCTCGCACGAGTCGGCCCCCAGCACAGCCGCGAGCGCGACCGCCGTGGTGTCGCTCCCGCCGCGCCCGAGTGTGGTGATGTTGAGGTCGTCGTCGATGCCTTGGAACCCAGCGGCGATCACGATGTTGCCACCGTCGAGCAGCCGTTGCATCCGTTCGGTCGAGATCGTTTGGATGCGGGCTTTGGTGTGCGAGCTATCGGTCTTGATACCGATCTGTCCGCCGGTAAGGCTCACGGCTTTCGAGCCGAGATCGTGAACCGCCATTGCCATCAATGCGACCGACACTTGCTCGCCGGTCGAGAGCAGCATGTCCATTTCGCGAGCCGGGGGCTCGCCGCCGGTTTGCCAAATCTCTTCGGCGAGCGCAACCAGCGAGTCGGTCTGTTTGCCCATCGCGCTGACGACCATCACGACTTTATGGCCATCTTGCTGAGCGCGAATGGCACGCCGCGCGGCGGCGCGAATTTTCTCGGGATCGGCAACGCTGGTGCCGCCAAATTTTTGAACGATGAGTGACATGTGTTGCCTGTAACTTTTATTGCTTTAAGAACCACTCCATCGCCCGCCAACCTTCGTCGAACGCCAGCGATGAACTCGCGGCAGCCGCGTCGCCATAGCCCGTGGCAAGATCGGCCTCAATGCCTTGGCCGGCAGCGAGCAAAGGGACGTAGCCGTGGGTGTGTTTCTTGGTTCGCAGGAAGGTCGGATGATCGGGGCTGACCATCATCCGCCACTCGCCGCGCGTGGCGAGTGCCTCGGCGAGGGGGCCGACAATGTGCCTATCGATTTCTTCGATCGCCGCGACCTTGGCATCGACGCGGCCTTCGTGCGACGCTTCGTCGGGAGCTTCGATGTGAACACAAACGAGGTCGTAGCTCGTGAGTGCCGCGACAGCATAGCGACCCTTGGCCGCGTAGTCGGTATCGAGGTAACCGGTTGCACCAGGAACTTCGATACAGTCCCAACCAACAAGCTTGGCGATACCGCGCAGTAGATCAACCGCCGTAATCATCACGCCGCGCGGTCCGAACCGAGTTGCGAACGCTTCGAGCTGCGGCGACTCACCTTGGCCCCAAAGCCAAACGTGCGTGGCCGAACGTTTGTTGTCGGCCACTCGCGCTTTGTTTATGGGATGGTCGGCCAGCAGTCGCGCCGAGTCGTTCATCAACTCGACGAGCACATCGCTGCCAGGGCCACGCGGGAAGTCGTCGACCACTGACAAATCGGTCAAGTCGTGCGGCGCTCGCGAGCGAGTGTCGCAAGTGAAGGGGGCGGGCAGTTTGTCGCCACGCCAGATCAGCAGATTGCGGTAGCTCACCCCAGGGCGGAACTCGAGCGCCCTCGCAAACTTGTCTTGATCGTCGACCCATTCTTGCATCGTCGCGAGCAACTCGGCCGCTTCGCGCGTCGTCACGTGGCCCGCCGTAAAGTCGACCATTGTTTGATCGACGAGGTGCACCAAATTGCACCGCACAGCCCAATCGCCGGGTGCTAGCTCGATGTCCTGAGCCGCCGCCTCCATCGGTGCCCGGCCCGTGAAGTGCTGGTGGGGATCGTAGCCCAAGAGACTGAGGTTCCCAATCTCTGACCCAGCCGGCAGCGAATGTGGCGTATGCAGTGCCCGCGCGACAACGCCCATCGCCGCTAGGCGATCGAGATGGGGTGTGTAGGCTGCCTCGAGTGGCGTTCGCCCATCGAGCGATTCTTGCGGCTCGTCGGCAGCTCCGTCGGGGATAATGACCACATACTTCATGAAGGGCTCGGCGCGAATGTGCGAACGCGCTCGAATATAAGGTCCGCACGGCCTCTGAACCAGCCGCTATTGCGTCGCGACGAGACTGACCTAGCAGGCCGGAACCAGCATTCGCAATTCCGGTAGCGAGTCGCTAATCAAACCACTCATCATCCGGATCAAACGCCGGAATTGGCACGTTGAGAATTTTGAGCTGACCAATCGCTCGGTGGCGGCAGCCTGGTTTGATCAGAATCGAATCGCCGGGAGCGACGTCGAACAGCTCGCCGTCGAGCTCCATCTGGCCAGACCCTTCGAGAACGTAATAGATTTCGGTCAGCCGCTTGTGGTAGTGCGTGCGGGCATCTTCGGTGATGTCGACGACATGCAACGACCCCACCCGGTCGGGGTCATCGACAAACGCCCGGCGAGTCTGGCCACAGGGACACTTCACCGGTTCGAGGTCGGAAATGCGAGTGATTTGGTATCGCATATCGGTCGGCCCACTAGAGTCGCTGTTTT
>JBGSRO010000035.1:0-5000 GCA_041737535.1 Pirellulales bacterium
GCGGGCCATTTGCATTGAGGGCATCGTTACCAGCACGCAGCGCGAGCAAGTCAGGAAGCTGGTTGATACCAGCACGCAGCGCAGGCAAGTGAGGAAGTTGGTTGGCCCATCCCCACTGGCTGGCGCGTCGTGCTGGTATTCTGAGTGCCGCCCCCTTTTCTCCCCCCTTTGTTCGTGGCATCCTGTTGGATTGGCAATAGGCCGCGCGAAACGCGTCTTGATATGTGACAGTAACGAAAGCCTGAAACGACATGAGTGCGAAACCAACCGACGAACCGATGATGGATGACGATGCTGTGGCCCTGAGCGACGAAGAAACTGCAGTGGGCGAAATGGAAATGGGCGACGAGTTGGGCGATGAGGGGCTGGAAGAGCCCATCGAGTTGACGCTCGAAGTCGACATCGACTCGCCCAGCGCTTGTGAGCGTCATGTCACCGTCACCGTTTCGCGGGAAGACATCGACCGCTACTTCGACGATGCATTCAGCGAAATGATGCCAAGTGCCTCAGTGCCCGGATTTCGTATTGGTCGGGCTCCGCGCAAAATCGTCGAGAACCGCTTCCGCAAGGACGTGTCGGGACAAGTAAAGGGTTCGCTGCTGATGGATGCGCTTGAGCAAATCAGCGCGTCGGGTAAGTTCGCTGCCATCAGCGAGCCAGAACTCGACCTCGAAGCTGTCGAGATCCCCGAGAAGGGACCGATGACGTTCGAGTTCGACATCGAGGTGCGGCCCGAGTTTGACCTGCCGAAATGGAAGGGTCTGGAAATCGTTCGCCCGGTTCATGAGTTCAGCGACGAGGACGTCCAGAAGCAAATGGTGTCGATGCTGACTCGCTACGCCCAAATGGTGCCGAGCGAAGCCCCCGCAGGCGAAGACAAATATGTGACGTTCAATATTGTCAGTCGCGATGGCGACGTGGTGTTGCAACGGGCCGTGGAGGAAATTGTTCGCGTTCGGCCCGTGTTAAGCTTTGAAGATTGCCGCGTCGAGGACTTTGGCAAATTGGTTGAAGGCAAAATGCCTGGCGATAAGTTCACCGCCAAGGCGACGATTTCGCCCGATGCTGAGAACGAGCCGGTCAGGGGAAAAGAGATCGACATCGAGTTTGAATTACTGGAAGTGAAAGAGCTGAAGCTGCCCGAGTTGACTGGCGAATTCCTCAGCGAGATCGGCGATTACGACGACGAAGATTCGCTTCGCGAAGCGATCAGACAAAACCTGCAGCGACAACTCGAATACCGTCAGCAACAAAAAGCACGGCAACAGATTACCGCTTTGCTTGTCGAGTCGGCTAAGTGGGACTTGCCGCCGGGGTTGCTTAAGCGACAAAGCCGCCGCGAGATGGATCGGGCAATCATGGAATTGCGTCGCAGCGGTTTCAGCGAGTCGGACATCCGTGCCCGTGGCAACGAAATCCGCCAGAACAGTGCCGCGAGTACCGGTACGGCGCTAAAAGAGCACTTCATTCTCGAACGGATAGCCGAGGAAGAAAGCATTGAGGTTGCCGATGGCGACTTCGAGCGAGAAATCTTCTTGATGTCGCTGCAGAGTGGCGAGTCGCCCCGTCGCGTGCGGGCGCAACTCGAGAAGCGGGGGCTCATGGATGTGCTTCGCAACCAGATCATCGAGCGGAAAGTGCTCGAGCTGGTTCAGTCGGAAGCCAAGTTCAAGGACGAGAAATATGTGCCGCCGAAGAACGACGTCGAAGGATTGTCGATTGCGATGGGGGGAGACGCGGAAATTCCCGAGTTGACCGAATCGAAGCCCGATGAAGATAAAAAGGCGGAAGCCGTTGCCGATTAGACGTCGTCAGCTTGCGTGAATGCTGTTGGCGATTCGGCCAAACTGGTTTAGGTTTAACTTCCTGCCTATGATTCGTGAGCCGACGGCGCTAGCCGCGGTTAGCTGAACGAGGAACCGCCGGCGGATGCCGCGGATAGCTGAACGCTGATTTTCCGAAACGAAACCCGCGGCTAGCGCCGTCGGCCAACGTCGAAATACACATCGCCGATAAAGGGATTGAAGCATGTTTGATCTGCCCGAAGACCATTTCTCAGATGCGTCGTCGCATCCGCTGGCTCACATCATGGGTGGCTCGAAGGCCGCTCAGGCCGCGTACCGCGACTACCAGCGTCAGCGAACGATGACCCTGGGGGACTTGCTGCTCGAGAATCGCGTCATTTTTTTGCAGGGCGAGATTTACGACGGTAATGCCAACGAATTGGTAATGAAGCTGCTTTACTTACAGAGCGAAAATCGCCGCAAAGACATCCACTTCTACATCAACTCGCCCGGCGGTAGTGTCACCTCGACAATGGCGATTTACGACACGATGCAAGTGGTCACCTGCCCAGTGGCGACTTATTGTGTCGGCTTGGCCGCGAGTGGCGGAGCGGTGATTCTTGCCGGTGGCACCAAAGGGAAGCGTTACGCGCTGAAACACTCAAAAGTGATGATTCACCAGCCTCATGGTGGTGTGGGGGGGCAGATTTCAGACATCGAAATCCAAGCCAACGAGATCATCAAAACTCGCGAAACGCTCGACAACATTCTCGCCGAACATTGCGGCAAGTCGGTGGCCGAATTGGTGAAGGCCCGCGACCGCGACTTCTATCTCACGGCACAAGAATCGGTCGACTTCGGTATCGTCGACGAAATTATGGTCCGCCCCCCCACCACGGGTGAAGAAGACGAGTAACGAGAAATGACGAAGCTCGAATGACGAATCGAGTTGTTCGTCATTCGTCATTCGGGTTTCGTCATTCCAAGTACGCAGCGATTCGCCATACCAATCATTTACGGACCGAAACAATGCCTCTCATTCCCTACGTTATCGAAAAGAGCGGCCGCGAAGAGCGGGCGATGGACATTTACAGTCGCCTGCTCAAGGACCGCATCGTCATGCTCGGTTCGGCGATCAACGACGATGTCGCCAACAATATCGTGGCTCAGCTGCTGTACTTGCAGCAAGACGACCCCAAGGCCGACATTAACCTCTATATCAACAGCCCTGGCGGCAGCGTCACGGCCGGCATGGCGATGTACGACACCATGCAGTTCATTAGCTGTGACGTGGCGACCTATTGCTTGGGCCAGTGTGCCTCGATGGGTGCCGTACTGCTCGCCGCTGGTGCCGCTGGCAAACGCTATGCGCTTCCCAATAGCCGGATCATGATCCACCAGCCGCTCGCCGGCATGGAAGGGACGGCCGAAGACATCATGATTCATGCCGCCGAGTACAAGCGGACCAAGCAAAAGCTCAATCAGATTCTCGCGACCCACACCGGCCAAACGCTCGAACAACTCGAGCGCGACACCGACCGTGATAAGTTCATGAGTGCCAGCGAAGCACTCGAATACCGCATCATCGATAAGGTCGTCGACAGCAGCATGTAAGCTGTCGACCCTATCGCGACTTATGGCAGCTTTTCCTGCCAGCGATCGGCCACCAGCGGGAGCGCTCGCACCGTTCGCGGCACAACTCGAAGCGGTCGGCGACTTTCGCACTGTGGTCGAAAGTCTCCGGTCCGGCAACAGTGGCACACTTGGTGGTGTGTGGGGAAGCTCCTGCGCGCTCGTCGCGGCAGCCATCGCTCGCCATGCTCCCTCGACGCTCGTCGTCGTCACCCCACGGCCCGCGATGATCGACCCATTGGTCGACGACTTGCGACTATTCAGCGATTCTGTCGCGGCCGTTTTTCCGGCGATTGAGAATCTCGACCCCGATCGTGTCGTGGCCGATGGCCTGGAAGGAGACCGGTTGCGGTTGCTTAAGCGGCTGGCTAGCGATCGAGAACTGCCGTCAATCATCGTGACCTCGATCCAAGCACTGATGCAGCCGGTGCCCAGTCGTGACGACTTGGCCGCTGCGACCGAGTGGCTCGCGGTGGGCGATTCGCTCGACCGCGAAGCGCTGGCAAAGTCGCTCGCTGAGCGAGGTTGCCATGCGACCACGGCAGTTGAGCTACCGGGTGAGTTCGCGATACGCGGCGGCCTACTCGACTTGTTTCCACCCGACGCTAGGCAACCGGTGCGGATCGAGTGGTTTGGCGACGAGATCGAATCGATCCGCCTGTTCGATGTCGCCACACAGCGCAGCCTCGGCACACTCGATAAAATCGATGTCACGTTCTTTGCGAAAGACGCGCGGCATCGAGCTCACGTCACTGGCTATCTCGACGCCAGCGCCTGGATGTTGATGATCGAACCGGCTGACTTGCAAGAAGAAGGCCGCTTCTATCACGAGCGGCAAGACCAAGCCGACCGGCTACACAGCATTCGCACGACGCTTGCCGAATTGTACGAATTCCCCTCGATCGCGGCGTCGGCGCTGCCGGCCAGTTCGTACGACATTGCCGGGCATTTGGGTTTCGAGTCGGTCGAACGGTTCAGTGGCAATCTCGCCAAAGTCAAAGACGAGCTGGTGGCGGTCGCCGAAGATCACCGCGTGAAGCTTATCTGCGAAACGGCGGCCGAGATCGATCGGCTCAGAGAATTGTTCGCCGGTTCATCGCTCGACGAGCGTGGGCAAATCGAATACATCGAAGGACGCTTGCACGAAGGGTTTCGCTTCGTCGACGCCAAGACAGTCTTCCTCGGAGCGAGCGAACTGTTTCAAAGACACGACGTCGGTCGTACCAGTCGTCGTTACCAATCGCGGGCCATCGACAGTTTCCTCGAACTGCGCAAAGGCGATCTCATCGTCCACGTCTCGCACGGCATTGGTCGCTATCGTGGGCTGAAACTTCTCGAAAAAGAGGGCCGTGCCGAGGAGTATCTCGAACTCGAATACGACGGCGGCACGCGGATCTACGTTCCCAGTTTTCGCATCGAACTCGTCCAAAAATATGTCGGCGGCAAGAAAACACGACCACCGCTCGCGAAGATCGGCGGCAAAAGCTGGGTCCGCCAGAAGCAAGCCGCCGCGCAGGCGGTGCACGACCTGGCGGCCGAAATGCTCGAGCTGGCCGCCCGCCGCGACGCACGGCCCGGCATCCG